>JAFCZI010000323.1 GCA_019314425.1 Deltaproteobacteria bacterium
GCTGCAGGACGTCCAGGAAGCATTCGGTTATATTTCCGAGGATTCCATGCGGGCCATATCCAGTGAATTGGGGGTGCCGCTTTTAGACGTTTATCGGGTTGCCTCTTTCTACAAGGCGTTTGCCCTGGAACCCCGGGGCAAGAATGTGCTGACCGTCTGTACGGGTACGGCCTGCCATGTCCGGGGGGCCAACCTGGTATTAAACCAGGCCACCGGTCAACTGGGGGTCGAACCGGGTGAAATGTCGGAAGACGGCCTCTTCACAATTGAGCACGTGAACTGTCTCGGGGCGTGTGCACTTGCACCGGTCGTTAACGAAAACGGAAATTGCCACCACCATATGAATCCGGGAAAACTGCGAAAACTCATCAAATCCCTTGCCGGTTCTCAAACGAAGGAGACCTCCCATGCCTAAGATCCACACCCTTAAAGACTTGGAAGTGTTGCGGGCCGGACTTGTCGAAGATCGGGGAAAATATAAGACGACCCTGGTGATGTGCGGTGGAACCGGATGTCGTGCTTCGCATTGCCAGGATGTTAGCGATGCTATTGAAAAAGAAGTATTGGATCAGGGCTTGGGAAAAGACGTTCACCTGCGGATTACCGGGTGCCATGGGTTTTGCGAGCAGGGCCCCTTGATGGTTATTGAGCCGGGCAACGTGTTCTACTGTCATGTTTCCCCTGACGATGCCGGTGAAATCATAACCAAAACCGTCCGTAGCGGCGAGGTTGTCGAGCGGCTGCTGTATACCGATCCGGTTTCCGGAGAAAAGATCCAGACGGAAGCGGAAATACCGTTTTACCGCAACCAAAACCGCGAACTGCTTTCCCAGAACCGCCAGATAGATCCCTGCTCAATCGAGGACTATATCTCCAGCGGGGGCTATGCGGCGCTGGCTAAAACCCTGTCTGAGGTGTCACCGGACGCTGTAATCAGGGAAATTTCTGATTCTGGATTGAGGGGGCGCGGCGGGGGCGGGTTTCCGACCGGACGTAAATGGACGGAATGTAAAAATGCCCCGGGTGATGAAAAATATGTGATCTGCAATGCCGACGAGGGTGATCCGGGCGCCTACATGGACCGGTGTGTATTGGAGGGCAACCCGCATCTGGTTCTCGAGGGTATGATGATCGGCGCCTGGGCAATTGGCGCTTCCATGGGTTACGTCTATGTTCGCAACGAATACCCCCTGGCAGTTGAAAATGTCAAAATAGCAGTTGCGCAGGCCAGGGAACGAGGGCTCCTGGGCGAGAATGTCCTGGGCACTTCATTTAGTTTTGACATTGAAGTAGCACGGGGTGGCGGTGCCTTTGTCTGCGGTGAGTCAACCGCGCTGATGGCTTCTTTGGAAGGCAAGGTCGGGGAACCCCGGCCAAAGGACGTGCACACCGTTATTGAAGGGCTTTGGGAAAAACCGACCATCCTGAATAATGTCGAAACCTGGGCGAATGTTCCGGCCATCCTGCAAAACGGCGCATCTGTGTTTGCATCCAGAGGGTCCCGGGACAGCAAGGGCACTAAAATCCTGGCCCTTACCGGTCACATTAAAAACACCGGGCTTGTGGAAGTGGAGATGGGTACAACGGTTCGGGATGTCGTTTTTAAGATCGGCGGGGGGGCAGCGAACGGAAAACCGGTCAAGGCCGTGCAGACCGGCGGACCTTCCGGGGGGTGTCTCCCGGTAGACAAATTTGACCTGCCGATAGATTTTGATGCCCTGGCCGCGGCGGGCTCCATGATTGGGTCCGGCGGGATGGTGGTGATGGATGAGGGCACCTGTATGGTGGATGTGGCCAAGTACTTCCTGACCTTCCTGCAGGACGAGTCCTGCGGAAAATGTGTCCCCTGCCGGATCGGGGTCGACAGGATGCTGGAAATTGTCACCGATATTACGGAAGGCCGCGGCGAACCGGGCCAGATTAATTTGCTAAAAGAACTGGGAGAAACCATCAGTGACACCGCCCTTTGCGGATTGGGTAAAACAGCGGCAAATCCTGTACTGTCAACGCTGCGCTATTTTCTGGACGAATATGAGACCCACATCAACGAAAAGAAATGCGGCGCCGCGGTTTGCCGGGAGCTGATTGAGTATCGAATTGACACCGACAATTGTACAAGCTGCGGCCTGTGCCAGAAAACGTGCCCGCACGAGGCGATTACGGGGAAAAAGAAGGAGATCCCTGAAATCTTATTGGATCTTTGCCAGAAATGCGGGATCTGTCGGAGTGAATGTAAATTTGACGCAATTCACGTGAACTGAAGAGGTGGCCAATGTCTAAAACGGTAACAATCAATATTGACGGTGCATTCATAGAAGCGGTGAACAGCTCAAGTGTTCTCGATGCGGCCCTGGATTCCGGAATATGCATCCCACATCTGTGTCGGGTCCCCTACATTGAAGATTTCGGAGGGTGCCGGCTATGCATCGTAGAGCATGTTGTGAATGGCCGGTCCAAAATCACAGCATCCTGCACCCTGAAGGTGAAAGAGGGGATGACAATTTTAAGCAACACGGAGAAACTCCGGAAACTGCGGCACAACCTTGCCGAACTGCTTGTTGCGGAGGCGCCTAACTCTCGTGCCATCCAGGATCTGGCTGTGCGCTGCGGTGTTAAGGATGTCCGCTATCCATTCAGAAACAGTGACTGCGTGCTATGCGGGCGTTGCGTCCGGGCCTGCACTGGTCTGCTTGGGGACAAAGCCATCGGTTTCATTGGCCGTGGCAAGGACCGCCGGGTTAGCTCCCCGTTTGGTATACGCAAAGAATTTTGCAATGAATGCGGCCGTTGCTTTGACCTGTGCCCCATGAACATTGTTCCCTGTGAAGGGACGATGCATCCGGGAGAGGAACGCCTGTGCG
>JAFCZI010000324.1 GCA_019314425.1 Deltaproteobacteria bacterium
GACCCGTCTCCCTTGTGTGCTCTTCAAGCTCCTCAACGCTCAGATCTCTAAGTTCCTTGGCCTTCATAATTTTAACCTCTCCTGCTCATGAATCTGGTGGCAAAGGGCAACTTGTGCCCGGCAAGACGAAACGCCTCACTGGCCACTTCCCTCGAAACCCCTTCCAATTCATACAGGACACGGCCAGGCTTAACAACGGCAACCCAACCATCCGGCGCACCTTTGCCTTTACCCATTCTGGTTTCAAGGGGTTTCTTCCCAACCGGCTTATCAGGGAAAATCCTGATCCAGACTTTCCCGCCACGCTTCACATGCCGCGTTACCGCAATCCTGGCGGATTCAATCTGTTGGGAAGACATCAAGCCGCACTCGGTTGCCTGCAATCCGAACTCGCCAAATTCGAGCGTAGCGCCCCGCATTGCCTTTCCCTTAGTCCGACCCTTCTGCTTCTTTCGAAATTTGACTTTTTTTGGGCTAAGCATCAGCTCTTCCTACTTTCTGTTTCTTCTCAGGCAATATCTCACCCTTAAAAATCGTTACCTTTACGCCGATAACACCATACGTTGTAAACGCTTGCGCAAATCCGTAATCAATATCCGCCCGGATCGTGTGAAGCGGTACCCGGCCTTCCCGGTACCATTCCCGCCGCGCCATCTCCGCACCGCCCAGCCTTCCGGCACAGGCAACTTTTATACCCTGAGCACCGAACCGCATTGCTGAAGTCACGCTTTTTTTCATGGCCCGTCTGAATGCAACGCGCCGTTCAAGCTGAGTGGCGACATTTTCCGCGACCAACTGAGCATCAACCTCTGCTTTTCGCACTTCCTGAATATCGAGGATCACGTCGCGCTTGATCATTTTTTCAAGATCTTTTTTTGTTTTCTCAATTTCAACGCCTTTTTTCCCAATCACAATACCCGGCCGCGCCGCATGCACCCTGATGCGAACCTTGCTCGCTGCTCTCTCGATCTCGATCTTCGACACACCGGCCTGATAAACGCGTTTCTTCAAGAACTTCCGAATCCTATAGTCTTCATAGACAAAGGTGCTATACTGACTTCCAGCAAACCACCTCGAATCCCAATCCCTGATGATTCCCAATCTAAAACTGATTGGATGAACTTTCTGTCCCAATCTTCACCTCCAGTGTGTCAAGAAACTCTTTTCTGGTTAAACAATGTTCGAATTACGGCTTTTCATCCAAGACAACGGTTAAATGGCTGGTCCTTTTGAGTATCTTACTGGCCCGCCCCAAAGCTCTGGGACGCCACCTCTTTTGGGTTGGACCCTCATCCGCATAAATCTTCGAGACGTAAAGATTGTCCACATCCATATCCGTATTTTCCTGCACATTAGCAACCGCAGAATCGACCAGCTTCTTGAGGATTTTGGCGCCCTTCTGAGGCGCAAAGGAGAGCAAACCCAACGCATCTTCAACCTTTTCTCCCCGGACCTGCGCCATAACCAGACGAACTTTCTGAGGGGAGACCCTCACAAATCTTGCAACTGCTTTGACTTCCATATTCCCTATCTCACAAATCTTTCAACAACCCGGCGTCAGGTCCTTGATTTTTTCGATTTCTAAACACTTCAGCCTATTTTTTCAAGCCGTCAGCACAGAGGGAAAGGTCTGTTTTCAACCTTTCAACTTGCTTTTCCTGTCCCCTGCATGGCTGTAAAAAGTGCGTGTGGGTGCAAACTCCCCCAACTTATGGCCAACCATGTCCTCTGAAACAAACACGGGCAGAAATTTTCTACCATTATGCACCGCAAAGGTTAAACCGACAAACTCAGGAAGCACAGTGGACCTGCGAGACCAGGTTTTTATGACCTTTCGACTCATCGTTTCCCTTGCTTTATCGGCCTTCTTTACCAAATGCCCATCGACAAAGGGCCCCTTCTTGAGAGATCTTGCCAAAGCACCTCCTCCTCATTCCCTGTTATCTATTCAAAATATTCCAACAGAAGCACCGAAAACCAACAGACACTATTTAGACCGGCGCTTAACAATAAATCTGTCACTACTCTTACGAACCCTTGTTTTGTATCCCTTCGTGGGCACCCCCCAAGGGGTCACCGGATGTCGACCACCGGAAGACTTTCCTTCCCCGCCACCATGGGGGTGATCAACAGGATTCATGGCAACACCCCGCACATGGGGCCTCTTGCCCAGCCATCTTTTCCTGCCGGCTTTTCCAATGGATATTTTTTCATGTTCCGGATTTCCGACCTGGCCAATAGTGGCTTTACAGGCCAGCGGTATAAGCCGAACCTCACCGGAAGGCAGTTTGACCTGCGCGTATTTCCCCTCTTTGGCCATCAGTTGGCAATAGCTGCCAGCGCCCCTTGCCATTTGCCCACCATGTCCGATGTTCAGTTCAATGTTGTGGATGTGCGTTCCCAAGGGTATCATCTTGAGGGGAAGAGCATTGCCGATGCGGATTTCAGAACCCTCGCCTGACATCAACATGTCACCAATAGTGAGATTCTTAGGGGAAAGGATATACCGTTTTTCCCCATCCACATAATGCAAAAGTGCAATATTGGCGGATCGATTGGGATCATATTCGATAAAAGCCACTTTGGCCGGAATACCGTCTTTATCCCGTTTGAAATCAATGAGCCGATAGGCCCTTTTGTGCCCCCCGCCCCTGTGCCTGGAGGTCATACGACCATTTGAATTCCGACCCCCCTTTCTATTCAGGGGCCTCAGAAGACTTTTCTCAGGCTCACTCCGCGTTATGTCCTCGAACGTAGAAGTTGTTTGAAATCTCCTGCCGGGAGATGTGGGTTTACTGGATTTAATGCCCATACTTTGCTCCGAATCCCAAGTTAAAATTACCTATGCCTGTTTG
>JAFCZI010000075.1 GCA_019314425.1 Deltaproteobacteria bacterium
TTGCATATTTGGCATAAAAACTCAAAATTCAAGTCGATCAGATCAAGATATCGGGAGTATTTTGGTAGCTTAAATTTCGTGAAAATTGGTCTTGACATGGGGTCCACTTTAAACATCATCAAAATCGGACTGCCGGAAGAGCCCAGAACCCTCAATGTCTGGGCGGCCACGGATGTCTGGTCCAACCGGGTGCTGAATCAACTGCTTCAGCCCCTTTACATTCGAGAGCCCAAAACCCTGAAGCTCATTCCATGGATGGCTGCCGAAGATCCGATTTATGACCCGGCCACCCTTTCTTATACCATTAAGCTCAGGGATTCAAAATGGTCTGACGGATCGGAATTCACCGCTCATGATGTGGCCTTTACGGGCCACATCATCAAGACCTTCCGGGTTCCGCAGTTCATCGCCAACTGGGAATTCATCAAAAAGATGGAAACCCCGGATAAACACACGGTCCGTTTTTTCCTCAAGGCGCCCAAGGCCCTGTTTCTATCCAGAACCCTCACCACGCCCATAATACAGAAGAAACAGTGGGCACCCATCTGCGTGCGTGCCGAAAAAGCACCCCGGTTGTTAAAGACAAACGGGCCCCTTGACCTTTTGCTCAAGGAGAAAATGGCGCAACCCATTGGCAGCGGTCCGTTTGTGTTTAAAAAATGGGAAAAGGGCAGCCACCTGTTACTCGAGAAAAACAGATATTTTTTCGGCACTGGAAAGCAGATTTCAGGTTTCCAACTGGGGCCTTATGTTGCCGGCATTCGGTTCCGGTTTATCGACAATACGGACGCCGCCGTCCTGGGTCTGTTCACGGGCAGCATCGACATGTACTGGTGGGGATTACAGGAAAATTACATTCATGATCTGGATTCCCACAAAAACATAACGGTTTTCACCAACCCGAAAAGCGCCCTCTACTATATGGGGCTTAACGTCAGGGAAAAACCATTCAATGATGTCTATTTTCGAAAGGCCATGGCCTTGTCCGTGAATAAACCCTTTATTTTAAAGCGGATCGTTCAGGGTTATGCGGTGCTGGCCAACTCCATCATTCCATCGGGAAATACCTTCTGGTATGACCCCAATGTCCCCACGTATGGGCAAGGGTTTACCCGGGAACAACGGATTCGAAAAGCCTACAAGCTGTTGCGTGAATCGGGCTACACCTGGGAATTCCCCCCTGTCAACCCTGAAGGGGAAGTGGTGAAAGCGCAAGGGATCCGATATCCGGATGGCGTCCCGATGGAAACCTTGACCATCCTGACACCACCTGCGACATATGACCCCAAACGGGCCATGGTGGGCAACATGGTCCAACAATGGCTCAAAATGCTGGGGATACCTGTTGTTACCCAAAGCCTCTCCCTGGGGCATCTCCTTAAAAAAGTTAAAGCCAAGCATGATTTTGATTGCTTTGTGCTGGGTTATGGAAATCTTTCCCTGGACCCGGACTATTTGCGCAATTTCTTCATATCCGGAAACAATAAACCCAACGGCTGGAACACGAGCGGATACAACAACCCCCGTTTTGATCAAATTGCCGATGCCAGTGCCGATGCCCTGGATATAAATAAAAGACGGCAGCTCATCCGGCAGATGCAGAATATCATTATGGATGATGTGCCCTGGATTCCCCTTTACAGCCCGAAAGTGGCCGAAGGCGCCCGCCAGGACCGCTTCACGGGATGGGTTTCGATGCTGGGGGGCATCGGAAACCGCTGGTCTTTCTGCTGTATCAAGCCCAGGTGATAGCGCCCCCCAAACCCACATGATCCTTGACAAGACACACCATATTCGCTATGCTAACTGAACATACTGAATCCCCCCGGCTTCAACGGCGCCTGCGGGGGTTCATACGTTTATTGGGTCCATTTAATGATGCACTCGTAAAAAGTCACAAATCCATCTGTAGATGGCGTTGTAAAAGGTTCCATATACAAGGCGTAGTGGTTTTTCAGGAGCGTCTGGCATACATGTGGTATGTTGAGATTCTGAAAAATTGCTGCAACGCAGTAGATGGGACTTTTTACGACACCATCATTTAATGACACCACAAAAGATGATTGAAGATACGGATAAGAAAGTCATCAGCCAGATTCAGAAGGACCTGCCGGTCCACCCCCAGCCCTTTGCACTGATGGCTGAAAAAATCGGCATTTCGGAAGAGGAGTTCATCGAAAGGGTGAAACACCTCAAAAACAAGGGGGTCATCCGCCGTTTCGGCGCCACACTGCGCCACCAGGAGGCCGGGTTCAAAGCGAACGCCATGATCGCCTGGAAGTCACCTGAAAGTGTTATCCGTGAAATGGGAAAAACCCTGTCTGGGTTCAGGGAGGTTTCCCACTGCTATCACCGATCCCCGAAGGGCGACTGGCCCTACAACCTCTATACCATGGTTCATGGGGGCAGCCGGGATGAATGCCGTGAAATTGCCGAACGGATGTCTGCTACTACGGGTCTCAGCGACTACGCCGTTTTGTTCAGCGAAAAAGAGTTCAAGAAAACCAGCATGGAGTACTTCACATGAGAGAAAAATCAAAAGCCCTGTTTGAGAAAGCAAAAAAAATCATCCCCGGTGGTGTGAACAGTCCCGTCAGGGCAGGGAAATCCGTCGGGATGGACCCCCCCTTCATTGCCTCAGCCAAAGGCGCCCTGATCCGGGATGCGGACGGTAACGAATACATCGATTATGTGGGTTCATGGGGTCCCATGATTCTGGGTCATGCCTACCCCGAGGTCATCGAGGCCGTAAAAAGAAGCGCCGAGCGAGGCACCAGCTACGGTGCCCCCACGGAAAGTGAAGTGTCAATGGCCGAGGAAATTGTCCATATGGTTCCCTCTGTCGAGAGGGTCCGAATGGTGAATTCGGGAACCGAAGCCACCATGAGCGCCATCCGGCTGGCAAGAGGATACACGGGCCGGGACAAAATCGTCAAATTTGACGGCTGTTACCATGGACATGCGGACAGTCTGCTGGTATCGGCCGGATCGGGGCTCGCCACCCTCGGCATTCCGGGAAGTCCGGGAGTTCCCAAGGATGTGGCCAGGCACACCATTTCGCTGCCGTACAACAATCTGCCCGGGGTGGAAGCGGCATTTGCCAAATTCGGGTCTGAAATTGCCTGCGTCATTGTTGAACCCGTTCCCGGAAACATGGGGGTCGTTATCCCGGATCAATCCTTTTTGGAGGGACTGAGGCGCATCACCGAAAGCCATGGGACAATCCTCATTTTTGATGAAGTCATCACCGGATTCAGGCTCGCGCTCGGAGGCGCACAGGCAATTTTTGGCATCACACCTGACCTGACCTGTTTTGGGAAAATCATCGGCGGCGGCCTTCCGGTGGGCGCCTATGGGGGCAAAGCGGAAATTATGGCCCGGGTCGCCCCGGATGGAGATGTTTACCAGGCCGGGACCCTTTCCGGAAACCCCCTGGCCATGGCTGCGGGCCTGGCCACGCTGCACATCCTGAAACGGGAAAACCCCTATGCAAAACTCGACCGGACGTGTGAAACACTTTTCATGGGCCTTGAGAAAGCCGCAAAAAACGCCGGCATCCCGGTGACGGTAAACCGCATGGGATCCATGGGGTGCCTCTTTTTCACCGCTGAAACCGTAACGGATTTTGTCACGGCCCAAACCGGCAACCAACATATTTTCCGGCAATATTATCAAGAGATGCTGGATCAGGGTGTATACCTGGCGCCCTCGCCTTTTGAGACCACGTTTCTCTCCATGGCCCATACGGGGGAAATGATCGAGGAAACCGTTCATCGCGCTGAAAAAGCCTTTGAAGTTATAGCGCAGGGGCTCTAGCCCTGCGAACGACAGAGGACGGCCCGCTGTCATGTCAAAAGGGGAATGAATGTCTAAGATTGAAAAAAATAAAATTACCCTTGATTTTTCAAAAGGGGATGGGCTGCTTCCGGCCATTGCGCAGGATGCCGCATCAGGGAAAATATTAATGCTGGCCTACATCAACAAAGACGCCTGGGATAAAACCCTTGAAACCGGCGAAGCCCATTATTGGAGCCGTTCCAGGCAGGAGCTGTGGCACAAGGGGGGCACTTCCGGACATGTTCAGATCATTAAAGAAGTGTTTGCGGACTGTGATGACGACACCGTTGTCTTTCGGGTGGAACAGATTGGCGGCGCAGCCTGCCACACGGGATATGAAACCTGTTTCCACAAAAAAGTAGCCCCGGACGGCATGGTGACCATTGTGGGAGAAAAAGTATTTGATCCGGAGAAGGTATACAAAAAATGAACACATTGAAATTCGGCATTCCCAAGGGAAGCCTTCAGAAAGCAACCATTGGCCTATTTGAAAAATCCGGCTGGAAAATCACCGTAAACAGCCGAAGTTATTTTCCTGACATTAACGATCCCGAGATTGAATGCGCCCTGTGCCGGGCCCAGGAAATGTCCCAATACGTGGAAAACGGCACGCTGGATGCGGGCCTTACCGGCAGAGACTGGATTATGGAGAACGAATCCCAGGTGGTGACGGTGGATGATCTGGTTTACTCCAAAGTCAGTCAAAACCCGGCGAGATGGGTGCTGGCAGTGCCTGCGGGATCAGACATCAAAACCCTTGAAGACCTTCAGGGAAAGAAAATCGCTACGGAACTGGTTAATTTCACCCGAAAATTTTTTGAAGAAAAAAACATCGATGTGAAGATCTCCTTTTCATGGGGGGCCACAGAAGCCAAGGTGGTTTCCGGACTGGCGGATGCCATTGTTGAAGTCACCGAGACCGGAAGCACCATTCGGGCCCACGGCCTCAAAATCATTCATGAACTCATGGAAACCAATACCCAGTTGATCGCCAACCGGGAGGCCTATCAGGACGAATGGAAAAAGCAGAAGATCTCCCAGATTATTCTGCTTCTCAAAGGGGCTTTGCGGGCGGAAAACATGGTGGCGCTCAAAATGAACGTCCTCAAACGAAATATTGAGGCGGTTATCGAAATCCTCCCGAGCCTGAATGCACCCACCGTCGCGGGCCTTCATCACTCCGGCTGGATATCCGTTGAAACCGTTGTGGACGCCCGGCTGGTGAGGTATCTCATTCCCCAACTGATGCACGCCGGCGCTCAGGGAATCATTGAGTACGCCCTGAATAAAGTTATCTAAGATTGGCATTAAATTGGAAAATCGAGAATAAACCCATGAGCAGAATCGCCGAACGGACCCGAAACATCCCCCCCTTTATTGTCATGGACGTCCTGGAAAGGGCCCACGAACTGGAGAGGCAGGGACGCAATATTATTCACCTGGAAATCGGGGAACCGGACTTCCCAACACCGGAATGCATCTGCGAGGCAGCCAAAGAAGCCATTTCGAGGGGTGAAACCCACTATACCCACAGCCTGGGGCTGCTGGAACTGCGGGAAGCCATCTCTGAGCATTACCACGATAAGTACGGCGTCGACGTTGACCCGGATCGCATCCTGGTGACTTCCGGCACCTCCCCTGCCCTGTTCATGGTCTTTTCCGCCCTCCTCGAAGCAGGGGAAGAGGTGATCATGACCGATCCCCATTATCCCTGCTACCCCAATTTCGCGGAATTCCTGGGGGCCCGGCCCAGCCGGGTCAAGGGGTATGAAGAAGACGGGTTTCAACTGCGTCCCGAAGCGGTCAAGAAAAATATCGGGCCGAAAACCCGGGCGATCCTCATTAATTCCCCTTCCAATCCCACCGGGAACCTGCTTTCCAAAGATCGAATGGTCGAATTGGCGCAGCTGGGTCCGCCCATTATATCCGACGAAATTTATCACGGCCTGGTTTACGGGGAAACGGAGCATTCCATTCTTGAATTCACCGAAAACGCTTTTGTGCTGAACGGGTTTTCTAAGATTTTTGCCATGACCGGGTGGCGTCTCGGCTATTTGATTGCGCCCCCTGAATTCATTCGGCCCATTCAGAAGGTTCAACAGAACTTTTTCATATCCGCAGGGAGCGTTTCCCAATGGGCTGGCATTGCCGCCCTGAAATATGCCCATAAAGATGTTGAACGGATGCGAACCGTTTATGACGAACGCCGAAAATACATGATCAAACGGATCCGGGAATTGGGTTTTGGTGTAGCCGTGGAACCGGCAGGCGCCTTTTATATCCTGGCCAATGCCCGCCACCTGACTGAAAGCTCCTATGATCTGGCCTTTGAAATCCTTGAAAAAGCCAATGTGGGCGTAACACCCGGGATCGACTTCGGGAAAAACGCCGAAGGCTATATCCGTTTTTCCTATGCCAATTCCCTTGAAAATATCAAGGAAGGGTTGAACCGGATCGAACGGTTTTTAAAAGCCCATGGACGTTGAATTCATCAAGAGCGCTTTTAAGGAAGAACATTATCCCCCCCCCAACAGGCCGGAGGTCGCCTTTGCGGGGAAATCCAATGTGGGAAAATCCAGTCTTCTCAACACCCTGGTCAATCGGCGAAAACTGGCCAGAACCAGCAGCACCCCCGGCAGGACACAGGCCATTAATTTCTTCCGCTTCGGCAAAACCCTTTACCTGGTGGATCTCCCCGGATACGGGTTTGCCCGGGTGCCCATCAAGGTCAAAAAATCCTGGGGACAGATGGTGGAAGATTACCTTCGGATCCGGGAAACACTCAAAGCCGTGGTGGTAATTCTCGATATTCGCAGGGACCCCTCAACAGGTGATGAAGACCTCATCAACTGGTTGAATTATTATGCCATTAAACCCATCGTTGTGCTGACCAAAGCTGACAAAATTTCTCGCCAGAAGACCCAAAAAAGAACGGACCTCATTATCAAAAGCTTGAAGGCCGTCTCATTTTCCGCGCCCGTCATCTTCTCCTCCCATACCCGGCAGGGCGTAGCGGAATTATGGAAAAAAATCAACGAGACGGTCCTTGAATCGGTCTGACAGAAAAGGCATCACATGAAAAACCCCCGGAAGATACTCTCTTCAGGGGGTATAATGGGGATACTTTTCATGCGCCGACAATTTTCGGCGGAAAATTTGCCACTAAGCTATTTCTCTTTTTCCGCCTTTTCGAGGGCGTTACGCAAGTCCTCGGAACCCTGGTTGCTCACGTCCTTTTTCACGAAAATGTCCACTGGCCTCACCGGTTTCCCGTAATAGTCCTTATCGAAGCCTTCATTCACCTTGATCATGCTTCCGTCAAAGGAAATTCCCGCATAGGCCCCCTGGGCGCGGGAAAAAGAAATCAGATCCCCGGTCACCCCTTTTCCGGACACACCGATCCCGACCGGCCCTGCGGCCACGGAGCAATCACCGCCCAGTTTAAAGGAGGTGCCGTAAAGAGATTCCAGCCCCCGCTGGGTCCTCACCTGCATGATCACCGCAGCCGATTCAGCGCCGATCTGCAAACCAAAGCTCACGGAACCTACGCTATAAAACCCAGGTTGGCTCCACTGACCCGTTTTCGGATCGCGAATGAGTACAACGGCCCGACCGCCGGACCCGCCAAAAATGAATCCTGCCTTCAAAAGTTGGGGAATAATCAGGATACCTTTGGAGTCTTTCAGATTATTTTTGAACCACTCCATGTCTTTTTCCGAAACAAAATCATTCAGCGTCACCAAGGCCTGATCCACCAGAATCTGTGGTTTAAGGTCTTCCTTAATCTGTAGTTTAAGGTCCTCCTTGGCCATCGCCGGCAAAGCGGTAACAAAAAAGATAGCGGTCACAAACAAACTCACTGCCAAACGGAATGTAAACTTCGAACCTTCGTTTCTTTTCATTGTTTTCATCTCCTTTTTCAATACAGTTTTATGAATATCTTTCAGAATGCGCCTTTACCCCTTTCCACTCCAGCTAGAGTGACAGATACGTAAAAAAACTATTGAACCTGACGTCCCGCGTCATACCCCTGTTGATAAGCAGTCTGTTCTGAGTCCTTATGCTTACCATAAAGATAGCCCCCGCTGGCGCCGACCGCCCCCCCGATGGCTGCGCCCAGCCCGGCACTTCCGGCTATGGCGCCGATAATCGCGCCCCCGGCGGCCCCGATCGCACCGCCACTCAACGACCTCTGTTCGGTATCACTCATTCCTGCGCATCCACCCAGTATGAGACAGGCGGAAATCATCAATGCAATTACAGCTTTCGTCATTTCAATCTCCTTTCTCATGAGGGTTTACAGGGGTACGTCTCGATGAGGAACCGGAACCACGTCTCAACCGGTTCCTCGTCCATGTATTGCGGATGCTTTTTCACCCAAGCCATGAACATCTTCACCACCTTGGATCGTGGTGGTGGTGTATCCGGCAGACAAACCATGGGACTTCCTGCCGGGCCCGAATTTTCCGCCATATGATAGTGGTAGGCCCCCACCAGAAAACCAATACAGAAGCCCACCGCTTCCCCCTGGAGTGGATCGCCGCTGGGTACGGCGCACAATCCCACCAAATCCCCCGTGGTGTCAAGGGTAAAGTCGTCCTCCGACACAGCACCCGCCCATCCCGGGGAACATAGAAGCGCAACGAATACCGGAATCATCCATTTTCTTTTCACTATCTTCTTCTCCTTTCACAACGCCACCTATATAGATAGTGTCTGAACGAAAACCAGGATTTTCCGTCAAGGTCAAGAAGAATCAACCCCGTTTTATTAAGAACGGGCTTATCTGACGCAGAGATTGGCGAAAAAGACAGTTTTCATTGTCCCGGCTACTCTATCCTAATGCAGCCTGCAACCGCAACCCAAAACACCGGGTTTGAACACTTTTGGGATATTAACCGAAAACTGCTTGCAACATCAACGTTTGCGGACCATAATATACTGAGGAAGTAAGCCGAAGTTTTAAGTTTTAGGTTTTAAGTTTTCGGTTTTTCAGTCAATGAACTTCTTGTTTTTTTTTTTTACGAGGGCATCGCATTCGTTATGAAAACATTTTCCGGAAATATTGTGGACGTGGTGAGCGGCGAGATTTTCCCGGGAACCATTGAAGTCCAGGATGGAAAAATCCATGACATCCAGCATGATAACCGTTCCTATCAAACCTTCATAACACCCGGGTTCATTGACGCGCACGTCCACATTGAAAGTTCCATGATGCCGCCTTCTGAATTTGCACACATCGCAGTGACTCACGGTACGGTTGCCGCCGTATGCGACCCCCACGAAATCGCCAATGTTCTGGGGGTTCAGGGGGTACGATACATGATGGAAAATGCTGCCGGGGTACCCCTTAAATTCTACTTTTCCGCCCCTTCCTGCGTACCGGCCACCACTTTTGAAACCAGCGGGGCGCAACTGACCCCGGAAGACACGGAAACCCTTCTGGAAATGCCCGAAATCAAATTCCTGGGAGAAATGATGAATTTTCCAGGCGTCATTTATGACGACCCGGAGGTCTTGAAGAAACTGGAGATGGCCAAAGCTCATCAGAAAGTCATTGACGGGCATTCTCCGGGGATCGGTGGCGATGATCTCAAAAAATATATTGCTGCGGGGATTACAACGGACCATGAGTGCTTCACAATGGATGAGGCGCTGGAAAAGCTTTCCCTCGGCATGAAAATTCTGATCCGTGAAGGGTCTGCCGTCAAAAACTTCGACGACCTGATCCCCATCGCGGATGCGCACTACCAAAACTGCATGTTCTGCTCAGACGATAAGCACCCGGATGATCTTCAGAAAGGCCATATCAACGATCTGGTAAAACGCGCCCTTGATACGGGCCTGGACAAAATGAAAGTCCTCCAAATGGCCTGCATCAATCCCGTAACCCATTACGGGCTGGACGTGGGATGCCTTAAGAAAGGGGATCCTGCGGATTTTCTGATCATCGATGATTTTGAGCGGCTGCGGATTCGCCAGACGGTAATTCAGGGGGAAATTGTCGCGGAGAACGGCCGGAGTCATCTGCCCCGGAAACCGGCCGGAAGCATCAACCGGTTTTCCGCGAACCCGAAAAACCCAGCGGACTTTTCCGTGCCCCATAAAAACCGACCGGTCCACATCATGGATGTGGTTGACAACCAGCTGATCACGCGAAAATCCTCTGACACATTGGAATCTTTAAACGGTTCGCTGGCATGCAATCTCGAAAAAGACATCCTCAAGATCGCTGTGGTCAATCGATATGAAGATCGAAAACCGGCCATCGGTTTTGCCCGGAACTTCGGTTTGAAACAGGGCGCCATTGCCGGTTCCATTGCCCACGACTCCCACAACATTATCGCCGTAGGAACCACCGACGAAGAGATTTGCAACGCTGTAAACCTCATCATCGCCAACAAGGGCGGCATCTGTGCGGTGTGTGAAACGAAAAACATTCGGGAAATCCTACCCCTGCCCATTGCAGGACTCATGAGTGATGAAGATTTCGAAACCGTCGCCGGCAGATATACCCGGCTTGACACCCTGGCAAAAGAGATGGGGTCCACATTGCTTGCGCCCTTCATGACGCTTTCCTTCATGGCCCTTCTGGTCATTCCGGAGATTAAGCTGAGCGACCGGGGGTTGTTTGATGGCACCCGGTTTGAATTCATGGAACTTTTTGCCTGATGAATGCTGCGGAGGGATCGCTAAAATGTTCAGAACAGGACCGATATCATCTGAATTCAACGCCTTGCCATGGTGATGAAGCGCCTCAATCAGCGCATCCGGGTATTCCGGGGACACTTTACTTAATTCTTAAGGTATCTCAAAGATAAGTAAGTAAGGTATCCCCAGATTTCAAATTTGATATTTTGAATCAGGATATGGGGGTCTTTTGTTTTATCCGAGGTTAAACACCTTTCTGTTTATCATGCAATTTGCACGCTATGCAGCTAGCAAAACAATGAAAATGCCAAGGATTTTTGTTAAGAGTTTATTCTTAACCGAAATTCGTGACAATTTTTTCGTAAACCATGAAAAACGGTCAATTTTCAGAAGGGCCAGCTAGTAATTTCAGTTACTTATGCCAACAGAAGCAAGTGTAGTGCCAACGATTTTCCTTGTAATCTACTCTACATGTTTATTCGCGCCGTCGAGCACACAAATAAGAAAAACCGTAGGAAATATCGCACCTACAAACTGGTCGATTCTGTTAGAACCGAACGGGGTCCTCGCCAGACGACCGTCTTGAACCTCGGTACTGATTTTAAACTGCCGAAAAAGCATTGGAAACAGCTGGCTAATTGCATTGAGGAGATCGTTACCGAACAACAGAATATTTTTGAGTATCCGCAAAAAATCAGAACTCTTGCAGATCAATATGCGAGGAGAATTATTAGAAAACACTCCGTTGTGATCGTTCCGGAAAAGAAAAGTTCTCCCGACTATGCGAGAGTGGATCTGAACAGCATTAATAACGAACTTCCCAGGACTGCCGGTGCTGAGCATGTTGTTTATGAAACCATCAAACTCCTCGAAATTGATAAAAAACTTGTCGATCTTGGTCTGAAATCGGCTGACATAGCCGCCGTCATCGGGGTGCTTTGCGGTCGAATGATCGTCCCGGGTTCTGAAAGGTCAACGCATTACTGGTTGCAAAATATCAGTGCATTGGGCGAACTGATCGATTTTGATTTTTCGTTGGTTACGATGGATCGGCTTTATAAGGCTTCGGATCATCTCTTGAAGCATAAAGAAAAAATCGAAGATCATTTACGAAAAGTTGAAACCGGCATTTTCGATCTGGAAGAAAAGATTATTCTCTACGATCTGACGAATACATTTTTTGAGGGTACCGGAAAATATAACCCCAAAGCCAAATACGGCAGATCCAAAGAAAAGCGCTACGATTGCCCCCTGGTGACGTTGGGACTTGTATTGGATATGCAGGGTTTTCCAAAAAGAAGCCGAATCTTTGACGGCAATGTCAGTGAGCCCAGCACATTGGAAACGATGATCCATGGCTTATCCGATGGGGACAACCCACAGCAATCTCTGCTTAGACCCACCATCGTCATGGACGCTGGGATCGCCTCCGAAGATAATGTCCAATGGCTCAGGGATCACAACTATCGCTATATTGTTGTTTCTCGAAGGAAAAAGGCGGAAATTCCCGATGATGTAAAGATGGTGCCGGTTAAACAGAACGATAAGACAAAGGCCGTCCTTGTGCAAGCAGGTTTGGCGTACAACAAAGAAACCGATGAAATGGACCTCTACTGTCATTCCGTTGATAAGGAAAAAAAGGAAGAAAGCATAAAAAACCAATTTCAGGAACGGTTTGAAGCAGAGCTGTTAAAAGCAGACAAATCCCTGAATCTGAAAAACGGGACGAAACGCTACGATAAAGTCATCGAGAGAATTGGCCGTTTGAAAGAGAAATTCAAGCGGATTTCACATTTATACAGCATAACCATACACAAAGACGCTCATTCTGAAAAAGCAACAAAAATCACATGGATACGGAAAAAAGACAAGAAGGCAAGCGGTGTTTATTGTTTGAGAACGTATCAACAGGACCTCAATGAGAAAGAAATATGGGATATTTACACAATGCTTACCGACATAGAGGACGCGTTTCGGTGCATGAAATCGGAGTTGGGTTTAAGGCCGAATTACCATCATATCGAACGTCGGTGTGACGGCCACATTTTTATAACCTTGGTTGCCTATCATATCATGCAAACCATCAGGACCAAACTGAGAGAAAAAGGAAGTCATTTTTGTTGGGAAACGGTTCGTGTGCGACTCTCATCGCACATGAGAGTATCCACCACTCTGAAACGGGAAGACGGTAGGGTCGTCCATATCCGAAA
>JAFCZI010000076.1 GCA_019314425.1 Deltaproteobacteria bacterium
TTCAAAACAAATGGGGAAAAACCCATCCCCGAGTCCGGAGTCAAAAATGGCGCGTAATCCTTTGATGCATCTGGGTGCGCCGTCTACGGCGATTCGGGTAGTGGGTTTGAAAACCGGGTCAAAGAAGGGAAAACCCTGGACGTGGTCCCAATGGACGTGGGTCATCAACAGGTGAACGTCCACGGTTTCCCGGGTGGCCATCAGGTGATCTCCCAGGGGACGTATGCCGCTTCCCGCATCAATGATGACCGTCTCGCCGCAATTCAGTAGAATTTCAACGCAGCAGGTGTTCCCTCCGTAAATAATGGTGTCTTTCCCCGGTGCCGCGATGGAACCTCTTGTTCCCCAGAATTTGATCTTCATATGATCACGCCCGTTTGTAATATTGCAAGGGGATTTTCAAATTTCATACCCTGACCATGCGCCCATTAAGACGCCGATCATATTACAGATATGGCAAAAAGGCCCTCAGCTTCAATAAACACTCAGCGTATCTTTTTGTGACAATGGTGTCAATTCAAAAAAAGCGGCATGTCGGCGGCTCAGTACCGGTTTTTATGCGCTTTTATCTTCCTGGTAAATGGTGGCGAATACCTTGGCATCCGTGATGATCTGGGAAATCAGGCAGTACTCATTGGGCTGGTGGGCTGTATCCGGACAGGTGGACCATACCGCCGCAGGAAGGCCGGCTTCCCGGAAAAAAGCGGCCACCGTGCCGCCCCCGATCCCCATGGGCTTCGCCTCGCGTCCCGTGACGTTCATAACCGCCTTTTTCAACGCCGCTACCACGGGCGCTGTTTCCGGGGTCGGCGAAGGCGCGTCATGCCGATGTTCGGTTTCCAGTTCGATATGGAGTGAAAATTCGGCGGCCACTCCTGAAACAATTTGTTGCGCGGTTTCAATGACGTCATCCACAGGGTGTTCGGGCAGGATTCGGCAGTCCATGTAAAACGTTTCTTTTCCCGGAATGGTATTGACATTGGAAACATTGGCAAGGAATTTGGTCGGTTCAAAAGTGGAAACAGGCGGACTGAAAAGGGAATTTGAAGTCGCAAATTTTTCTTTGAGCTCTGCCAGGGCCACGATCAGCCTGGCCGCGCCCACCAGAGAGTTTTTCCCCTTATGGGGGGTGCTCGCATGGCATTGCCGGCCGTTTATGGTAAACTTCAACCAGAGCATCGATTTTTCGGCGATTTCAATCATGGTGCCGTCCTCGTTTCCCGCATCGGGAACAATGATCAGATCCTCCGGACTGAACATGTCGCCGTGGTGCTTTAACATGTAGCTGAGCCCGTGCCGGCTCCCCGTCTCTTCATCCGCCACGACGATCAATCCAACGGATCGTTTGAGTGTTTGGCCCGAATCCAGTATGGCTTTAAGGGCAAGGTAGGCGCTGACAAAACCGTGTTGATTGTCCTCAACGCCCCTGCCAATGATGCGGTCGCCATCCACCTCGATCTGATAAGGATCGGAATCCCACAGGGACAGGCTCCCCGGCGGCACAATGTCTGCGTGGGCCAGAACCCACACCACTGAATCCTTTTGAATGCCCTCCCACCTGGCCATCAGGTTGGGGCGGTAACCGTCCCGGGCTTTTTCGTCGGGCGCGTGGATTTCTTGAACCATATCCGGTTTCATGTCGCGCAACAGTTGATGGATAAAATCCACCTTTTCATGTTCGCCGTCGCCCCCGTTCAATGGACCCAGGGCCACTCGTGCCGTCAGATCCCGTTGAAGTTCAATGATTTCGTTCCGGTAGCCGTCAATTCGTTCATAGATATCTTTTGTTTGGGTCATAGGTTTGTTTCCTTGTTTTGTGTTTCCAGACCGGAGAGTTCCGCAATGTTCTCCATGAGCTGGTCAAAGGTTTCATCACTGGATGTTTGGTTCCCGTGATAAACAGGTTTTCCGAAAGAAACCGTTACGTGGGTTTTCGGTCCTTCCTTGCGGTAGCGAAACCCCACAGGGATGAGGGGCAATGCCAATCGTGAAATGATGAGTTTCAGGATACCGCCCTTTCCGGGGCCCATCCGGTTGGGATAGTAGGTGCCCTCGGGGAAAACCACCACGCCCTCACCTTCTTTCAGATAGTGAATGATGGCCCTGATGGCATCCCTGCTTTTGAGCGGTTTTTGTCGATTGAGCGGAATTCCCCCCTGGAATTTCAGGAGCCGGCTGATGATGGGATTCCCAAAGAGCTCGTGTTTGGCCACGTAATAGAGGGGCCTCGGGGTGGCAACGGCAATGAGGGGAATATCTTGCCAGCATTGGTGTTTCGGCAGTATCAGAAAGGCTTTTCCCTTTGGCAGGTATTGGCCGCCGCAGGTTTCAAGCCGATAAAAGGGCGAGAAGGCGATGCGGATAAGGGCCTTTGTTGTACCGCATACCCATTCTTTCCTTTGAAGCGCCAAGGCCCCGGGGCTGTATTTTTTGATTTGACGGTCCATTACCCTTTTTTCTTGGTTTTGATTTCGGTAAAAGGACTTTCCGCTTCCCCTGTTTGTTTCTCTTCCCGATGAACCACCCGGTTAATTCTTCTGTAGATCAACAACCCCCGGATGAGAATGATGGCGGCGATGGGCAGAAGTGTCCATCCTAACGCTATCACAACGTTGTGATCCCAGAATTTGATAAAGACCAGTGCTGCCGCAACCAGCGACAATACGGTGCGAATGTAGGCCAGCAGTGTCCTGCGGTTGGCCAGTTCCGTGCGGTATCCCGCCAGGTGATCGCGAATAAACAGCGCGGATTCCGGTGGGTGATGGGGTTTATCGGTTGTCAATGGGATACATCCTTAAAAAAGGGTTTGTCACGATTCAGGGATTTCCGACCTGATTTTTTATTCTGCCGAAATTAGTATGAAAAAAGAGATGGTGTGTCAAGGGGATATGAACCTTGACAGATTGCGCACGGTTCTTTTAGAGTGCTTGAATTCAGGAATTTTTAATTTGCATAAAGAAGATCAACATGAAATAAATGAGGTCGTGGTGCAGGCGCTTCGACCTTTTGGAACATCTATCTTTACCGAGATGAGTGTTCTGGCCAATGCCCATGGCGCCGTCAATCTTTCTCAAGGGTTCCCCGATTTTGACGGGCCGGAGTCCATACGCCACAAGGCGGCTGAGGCGATTAAACGGGGGCCGAATCAATACGTGTTGTCCTATGGCATTCCCGCGCTTCGGGAAGCGGTGGCGCGAAAAATGGAGCGATTTTATGGGGTGACGGTGGATCCTGATACGGAAATTACCGTGACCGGCGGTGCCACGGAAGGGTTGTGTGCAACGCTCTTTGGCATCCTGGAACCAGGGGATGAAGTGATTCTCCTGGAACCCAGCTATGAGACCTATGCACCGGTGTCGGCCATGGCCGGGGCAAAAATACGTTATGTGTCATTGGAAGGCCCGGATTTTGCGTTGCCTAAAGGAAAACTGGCCGAAGCTTTCAATCCCCGGACCAAAGCCATTGTGATCAACAACCCGCAGAATCCCTGCTGCAAGACGTTTACCCGGGAGGAACTTTCCCAGATCGGAGCACTGTGTAAACAGTATGACGCGTATGCCATCGGAGACGAAGTCTACGAACATCTGGTCTATGACGGCCGGGAACATGCCACGCTTTTGACCATTCCCAAACTCAAGGATCGCTGTTTTGTCATTTCATCCACGGCCAAGACCTTTTCTATGACCGGGTGGAAGGTCGGCTATGTGATCGCGGCGCCCCCGTTGTCACGAGCCGTTCGCATGAGTCATCAGTTCATTACCTTCTGCGGACAGGGTCCCTTGCAGGAGGCCATGGCCTTTGCCATTGACTTTCCGGATCGTTATTACCAAGGGCTTCTGGCCGACTATGCAAAGAAACGCAATCGTCTGTCCGATGCGCTGGCGAGTTTGGGGCTTCAGGTTTTCCCCACTGCCGGCACTTACTATTTGCTGGTGGACATTCGGAGTCTGGGATTTGATGATGATGTATCGTTCTGCCGCATGCTGACTGAAAAGGCAGGAGTGGCAGCCATCCCCTGTTCCTGCTTCTGGAACAACCGGAGTCGAGGAAAGGAATTGGTCAGATTCTGTTTCTGTAAAAAAGATGAAACTCTCGATGAAGCCATCAAGCGGCTCACGGCTTTTTTGTAAACATCAAGGATACTATACACTACGAAGGAAAAACTATGACAACCAAGGATAAAGATCGAACACCTGTGGCCCAGATTCTGGAGACCCAGTGTACCAAATGTAAATTGCCTCTTACCCATATGGTGGTAACCCACAATAGTGAGGGTTTTGTGGAACGGGTCCAGTGCCGCACCTGTGGCAGCGAGCACAAATATCGGCCGGAGAAGAAAAAAATGGTCAAGAAAAAGGTTGCAAAAAAGAGTAGGGCTACAAAAAGTCGAAAGCCGGATGCGGCAGCAATCTTCGAACAGCTGGCCGAGAAGTTTCAGGACAAGAAACCCGTCCCCTACACCATGCAGGGGTCTTATCAAGCCGATGATGTGATCGACCACAAGACCTTCGGCAAGGGGATTGTAACCGGGATGCTTTACCAGAAAATGGAGGTGGCTTTTGCCGATGCGTCGCGCCTTCTGGTTTGCGACAGGTAACTAATTATTATTTTCAGGTGCTGTTTCCGAAGGCGGGATAAGGTGAACATCCCGTTGCGGAAACGGAATGATAATGCTGGCTTTATTCAGGGCATTGTAGATTTCTTTATTCAGTGAATGGATGAGCCGACCTTTTTCCTCGGGACGTCGGGCCCAGCAGAGCAGCTCAAAATCAAGGGAAGAGTCCCCGAAGGCGCGAAAGCGCACGCGGGGCTCCGGGTTATTTGCCGCCAGTTCATTTTCACGGGCTAGCGCCATTAGAATTTCTTCCACTGCCTCAATATCCGTGCCATAGGCCACGCCGATTTTGATCCGTATCCTGAACCGGGGTGCCGGAGCGCTTTCGTTGACAATTTTGACGTTGGTGATGACGGAATTGGGGATGCAGATGAGAATTTCGTCACGCGTCAATATGCGGGTGCTGCGAAGACCGATATCCACCACTTCACCCCGTTCACCCGAGTCCAGGAATGATGTAGTTTCCGGTGGTAAAGGGTCGGTCGAGCAGGAGGCTGATACCCCCGAAAAAGTTGGCTAGGGTTTCCCTCGAAAATATCAGGGAAAATAGCAGAAATGCCACTACCGTTTTAGCGCGTTCATGCTTCATATCATGTTTCCCCCGCATCATGATTGATGGTAGGCCCTTTTCTAACCGATTATTTTTTTTCTGTCTGCTTTTTTATTTTAGCGGATCGCAGGAGATGCCTTTTCTGACCGCTCAATACGGCCTTTCGCATGCGTATGGAGAGGGGGGTGACCTCCACCAGCTCGTCTTCGCGGATGAAGCTGATGGTCTGTTCCAGGGTCATGGGTTTGATGGGGGACAAAAGTACATTATCGTCCTTCCCGGAGGCCCGCATGTTGGTGAGCTTTTTTTCTTTGGTGGCATTAACGTCGATATCCTGACTTCGGTTGTGTTCTCCGATGATCATCCCCTCATAGACCAGTTCACCGGGGGTGATCAAGAGTCGGCCTCGGGGTTCCAGGTTAAAGAGGGCGTAGGGCACGGCACGACCTGAACGGTCCGCCACGATAGACCCGGTGAAACGGCTGGGGCAGTCTCCCCGGAACAGCTCGTAACCATCAAACAGGGCGTTCATGATGCCGGTGCCTCGCGTGTCGGTGAGGAATTCATCCCGGTATCCGATCAGGGAACGGGTGGGTACGGAAAATTCAATGTTCACGCGCCCCATTCCGTTGTTGACCAGATTGGTCATCCGGCCCTTGCGGAGCGATAGCTTCTCCGTCACGAGGCCCATGAACTGTTCTTCACAGTCCACCATGAGTTTTTCTATGGGTTCGGTTTTCTTGCCGTTTTCCTGACGAAAGATCACTTCCGGTCGGCCCACGGAGAATTCAAACCCTTCCCGCCGCATGGTTTCCACCAGGATGGCCAGTTGAAATTCCCCCCGGCCCTTGACCAGTATCCCTTCCTGAGTTCCGTTCTCTTCCACCTCAATGGACACATTCAGCAGGGTTTCTTTCAAGAGGCGTTCTCTGATCCGGCTCAACTGCACATATTTTCCTTCGGTTCCGCCCAGGGGTGAATCATTAATAACGAATTTCATGCTCACGGTGGGCTTGTCCACGCTGATCCGCGGCAGGGCGCGAGGGGCCTCCCGGTTGCAGATGGTATCGCCGATTTCCACATTTTCGATACCGGCCAGCACCACGATGTCCCCGGCATTGACCTCACTTGCGTCTTTGAGCGTTATGCCGTCATAGGTCTGGAGTTTGCTCACCTTCAGGTCCATGGTTTTGCCGTTTTCTCCAAGACATACCAGACTGTCCCTGGAGTGGGCTGCGCCGTTGAAGATTTTCCCAACAGCCAGACGTCCCATGTAATCCGAGTAGCCGAGATCAGAAACCAGCATCTGGAACGGGGCGTCGTCCGTGTGTGAAGGTCCCGGGATTTCGAGGAGAATGGTATCCAGGAGCACGTGAAGGTTTTCGCCTTTCTCTTCCAGGGTTTTCTGAGCGATCCCGTCGCGGCCCACGGCATACAGCAGGGGAAACTCCAACTGTTCGTCATTGGCCCCCAGGTCGATCAAAAGGTCGTATATTTCGTCCAGCACTTCATAAGGCCTGGCATCCTTCCGGTCGATTTTATTAATGACCACAATGATCTTGAGTTGTGCATCCAGGGCTTTTTTCAGCACAAAACGGGTTTGGGGCAGGGGGCCTTCCGAGGCGTCAACCAGAAGGATGGCACCGTCAGCCATGCTGAGGGCCCGTTCCACTTCCCCGCCGAAATCCGCGTGCCCGGGTGTGTCAATAATATTGATGCGGACGTCCTTCCACTTAACCGAACAGTTTTTGGCCGCGATGGTGATACCACGTTCTTTTTCCAGTTCCATGGTGTCCATAAGCCGTTCTTCCACCTTCTGGTCCGATCGGAAGAGGCCGCTTTGGCGGAATAAACCGTCCACCAGGGTGGTTTTCCCGTGATCTACGTGGGCGATGATGGCAATGTTTCTCAGATTCTTATTTTCTAATGTTTGCGACATGTTATTAAGGGCTCCAGTTTGGGATATCGGATAATCCGGTATTGTAAGCATTTTGGAGTTATTTACAAGGTTTGTATTGGGCTCATTTCGCCGTTTAACTTCCTTGACCTTCAACCGGCGTGCGGGTATCTTCTGACGAGGACATCAAGTTCAATCCTGAGGTATCTTCAGGATGAAAAATACCTTATTTTATGGAACCCTTGTGCCATGCCGGAAACGAAAGCCATTACCCAAACCCCATCTTTTATCCCGACCACCCCAAAAGAGGTTTCGGATCTCGGTTGGGATGGGGTGGATATCATCCTGGTGACCGGTGACACCTACGTGGATTCTTCACACATGGGCGTGGCGGTTATCGGACGGGTGCTGATGGCTGAGGGCTACCGTGTCGGTGTTATTGCCCAACCGGATGTGCAGGGTAGTGAGGATATCACACGGTTGGGCGCCCCGAAACTGTTCTGGGGGGTGACGGGGGGGGCGGTGGATTCCATGGTGGCCAATTACACCGCATCCGGCAAACGGCGCAAACGGGACGATTTGACGCCGGGGGGGATCAATACCAGGCGGCCCGACCGGGCGGTCATTGCATACAGCAACCTTATCCGGCGTTATTTCAAAGACCATCCCTACATTGTGATTGGCGGGATTGAGGCCAGCCTGAGACGCATCTCCCATTACGATGCATGGGCCAATTCTGTGAGGCGATCCATTCTCTTTGACGCCAAGGCCGATGTGCTGGTGTATGGGATGGGAGAAACCAGTACCTTGGCACTGGCGGGCAAAATTCGCCGGGGGAAACCCATTACGGGGATCCGGGGCATCTGCTATATCAGCAGGGATGTTCCGGCGCCCGATACTCAATTCCCGTCTCCGGATATGGAACTCCCGGCCCACGAAGCTGTTTCTGAGAACAAGAACCGGTTTGCCCGCATGTTCCGGGCTTTTTATGAAAACGCGGACCCGGTAACCGGTAAACGGCTTTATCAGAAACAGGATACGCGCTACCTGATCCAGAACCCGCCTGCTTTGCCCCTGTCACCGGAGGCGCTTGACCGGGTTTACGAACTGTCCTATTCAAGGGATGTACATCCTTTTTATAAAAAATGGGGGAGTGTGACGGCCCTGGACACCATCCGGTTTTCCCTGACGACCCACCGGGGTTGCTATGGAGAGTGCCGGTTTTGTGCCATTACGGTTCACCAGGGGCGGCATGTTTCGTCCCGAAGCGAGGCTTCAATTCTGCGGGAAGCGCGTGGTTTTTTGAGGCACCCGCGTTTTAAAGGCATTATTTCAAATGTGGGTGGGCCCACCGCCAATATGTATGGCATTGAGTGCGAGCGGAAAAAAACGCAAGGGGCGTGTCAGGACAAGGGATGCCTTTTCCCCGAGCCCTGTAAACATTTGCCGGTCCATCACGGCCGACAGATGAAACTTCTGCAAACCCTTTCTCAAGTCTCCGGCGTGCGAAAGGTTTTCGTGGGATCGGGTATTCGGTATGATTTGATTCTCAGGGACCGTAAGACGGGCAGGGCCTATTTAGAAAAAATCCTGCGGCATCATGTGTCGGGGCAACTTAAAATTGCGCCTGAGCATGTGGCGGATGCGGTTTTAAATCTCATGGGAAAACCCGGGTCCCAAAGACTGGAGGAATTTGTCGGGCTTTTTAACCGGTTGAAACAAAAAATTGGCGGCAACATTTTTCTGACCTATTACCTGATGGCCGCCCATCCCGGGT
>JAFCZI010000325.1 GCA_019314425.1 Deltaproteobacteria bacterium
GGGAGAAGAGCGAAGAAGAGCTGGAGACTCTGCTCCTTACCGACACCATCAAAGAACTCATTTCCTACGCCATCGGATGCATAATGGGCCGCTACAGCCTGGACCAACCCTGCCTCATATACGCCAACAGCGGAAACGACCAGTTCTCCGAGATCTACCACGAGAAACACAACCAACCCACCCCACCCCAAACCAATAATCATTCGTCTAATTCGTGTGATTCGTGGTCAAGCTTTTCTCCCGACCAGGACGGCATAATCCCCAACACCGATACCGACTGGTTCCCGGACGACGCCGCCAACCGCTTCATAGAATTCATCTCCGTAACCTGGCCCAAAGAAAACCTCGAAGAAAACCTAAAATTCGTGGCCGAAAGTCTCAACCCCAAACGAGGCGAATCCCCCCGCGAAACCATCCGCCGTTACATTTCCACCGGTTTTTTCAAACACCACCTGAAAATGTACAAAAAACGGCCCATATACTGGTTATTCTCAAGCGGCAAACTGCGGGCCTTCCAATGCCTGGTCTATCTCCACCGGTACAATGAAGGGACATTATCCCGCATGCGGACCGAATATGTGATCCCCTTACAAAGGAAGATCGCCGCCCGGATCGAACAATTATCCGGGGACATCAACGCCGCCACCTCAACGGCTCACCGCAAGAAACTGGAAAGGGAAAAGGACAAGCTCGTCAAACAGCAGGTGGAACTTCAGAACTTTGATGAAAAACTGCGCCACTACGCCGACCAGCGGATCAGCCTTGATCTGGATGACGGGGTGAAGGTAAACTATGGGAAATTCGGGGATTTGCTGGCGGAGGTTAAGGCGGTTACCGGGAAAAAGAAAAAACAGTAACCACGAATAGCACGAATGACACGAATCAAAAACTTGAAAGGAGGAGAATGATAAAATGGAAACATTAAGGGAAGAAGCGATAAATGTGATTTCCAAACTGCCTGATTCTGCAAGTATTGATGACATCATGTATCGGCTGTACGTTGTTGATAAAGTGAGAAAAGGCAGAGAAGCTATCAAACAGGGAGACAGCATTTCTATTAAAGAATTAAAAGGGGAAATGGGATCATGGTAGAATGGTCTGGCCCTGCCAAAAGAGATCTAAAACAGATACACGACTATCATGAACCGGACATCCAGACAAATGACAGTCAAAATTAAACAAATTCTCACCAACCCGGAAGGCAAAACACTGGAGTTCAAGCGGGATCTGTCATCTCCCCGGCCGATGCTCAAAACATTGCTTGCTTTTGCGAATACGGCGGGCGGCCGTTTGATTGTCGGGGTGGATGATGACCGGCGGATTGTCGGTGTTGATGATCCGCTGGATGAGGAAGAGCGGATATGCAGCCTGATTGCCGACTCCATTGCTCCGCGTCTGGTGCCGAATGTGGAATTAATGACGGTTGAAGGCAAGACCGTGCTGTTGGTTGCGGTCTTTCTCAGCGGTTTGCGCCCCCATTACCTGAAGGCGGAAGGGCCTGAAAACGGGGTTTATGTCAGGTTAGGGTCAACCAATCGACAGGCAGACCGAGAGCTGATTGCCGAATTGCGCCGCACGGCTGAAGGGATTGCCTTTGACGAACTTCCCATGCCTGAGTTGTCCACCGATGATCTGGATCTGGCATCAATGAAGGCACTGTTTGACAAGGACCGCAAGCTCGGCGAAGAGGAATTGATCACCTTGAAACTGCTGACCCATGAACAGGGGCGGCTTGTGCCCACCAAAGGTGCCGTATTGTTGTTCGGAAAAGATCGAATCCGTTATTTTCCCGATGCCTGGATCCAGTGTGGGCGGTTTGTGGGACAGGATAAGGCAGAGATTTTTGACCATATTGAACTGCACGATCATCTGCCCCAGGCCGTGGAAAGTATCATGCTGTTTCTCAAGAAACACGCCATGCGCGGTGCCGATTTTTCAGAAATTCGGCGTAAAGATGTCTGGAGTATTCCCCTTGGCATTCTGCGCGAGGTGGTGATCAATGCCCTGGTTCACGCTGACTACTCCCAGCGCGGCGCCCCCACCCGCATCGCTTTCTTCGATGATCGCATCGAGGTTGAGAATCCCGGCATTCTCCTCCCCGGCATGACCATCGAGGACATGAAACAGGGGGTCTCCAAAATCCGCAACTCGGTGATTGCGCGCATCTTTCGGGAGTTGGGTCTCATAGAACAGTGGGGCAGCGGTGTCCGGCGTGTTTTCAAAGAGGCCGAAGAACTCGGTCTGCCGGAGCTGAAAATCGTGGAAATTGGTATGAGGATGCGTTTTACTGTGCCATTAGCAAATAAAATCATGGTGCAAGCCAAAACTGGACGAGTCGAGGCACAAGTCGAGGCACAAGTCGAGGCACAAGTCGATCTGAACATCCTTTCCATCTGCGCTGACCATCCGCTCTCCTCTTCAGAAATCGCAGCCGCACTGGGGCACAAGAAATTGAGCGGTAATTTGCGGAGAGCCTTACCCCGCCTCAAAGATGCTAGGTTACTGGAATACACCATCCCCGACAAACCCAACAGCCGTTTGCAAAAATACCGCCTTACCCCGAAGGGAAAAGCCGTCATTGATACGCAACTTTCGGATGACACGGAAAAAAGTGACCACGAATCACACGAATAAAACGAATAGGTAAGAAAGGGAGTTGGACATGGCGAGGGTTTGCTTAAGGCATTGAAGCTATGTAATTATGGGACTTTTATTTCGTTGTAGAAAACCACCCCCTCGGGGGGTGGTCAGAGTTCAACGGCTTTGCCAGTTGAACATACATAACTCATAATAAGCTCCGTGATGTGTTGTCCCCACAAC
>JAFCZI010000326.1 GCA_019314425.1 Deltaproteobacteria bacterium
TCATTACATTCCTTTTTGCAACAAAAAAAATAAATTCTTATGCCTTTTGGCTGCGGATAAGCTGAACAAAAGAGTCGCTTTTGAGACTTGCGCCGCCCACCAAAGCCCCGTCAATATCAGGCTCTGCCATAAGAGTCTTAACATTATCAGGTTTTACGCTTCCACCATAAAGTATCCTCACCTGAGCTGCGGTTCCTGAGTTAAAGGTCTGTTCAATCCACAATCGAATAAAATGGTGTACTTCCTCAGCCTGTTCAGGCGTAGCCGTCTTTCCAGTCCCAATAGCCCACACCGGCTCATAAGCCAGGATGGTTGAGGTCGGCATCATCTGATCCGCTCTGAAATTATCCAGGGACAAATCCAACTGTTCTTTAATGACCTCAAAGGTCCGTTCGGATTCCCTTTCATCAAGGGTTTCGCCCACGCAGACCACGGGGATCAGCCCCAGAAAAGAAGCCGCCCTGACCTTGAGATTAACCACTTCACTGGTTTCATTAAAAAGCGTTCGCCTTTCCGAGTGGCCCAGTATTACATGCGTACAACCGGAATGTTGAAGCATCCTTCCCGAAATCTCTCCGGTGTACGCCCCGCTCATTTCCCAGTGCATGTTCTGTGCTGCAAGGAAAATTTTTGATGCGTCAATGGCACCCCTCACGGCAGCAAGATGTGTGAACGGTGGGGCCACCAGAACCTCAACGTCCGATACATTCCCGATCCCGGAACCAATGGCTTCAACAAGCGCCACCGCTTCATCAAGACTCAGGTTCATCTTCCAGTTCCCGGCAATCATAGGCGTTCTTTCAAACATTTTTGAGCATCCTTCCCTGAAATTTCTCTAAATATTGGAATTCGGACAATGACTATTTCCCTAAAGCGGCAGAGCCGCAGTTTTAAATTTTAGGTTTTCCAGCCAATGAACGTCTTGTTTTTTGTGACGGAAAATCAGGTGATAAGGGACTAACGACCGGCCATGTAAACCGCTAAATCCACCATCCGGTTTGAGTATCCAACCTCGTTATCGTACCATGACAGGATTTTCAACATATCCCCGACAACCATGGTAGAAAGACCATCCACTGTCGATGAAACGGTGGCGCCGTTAAAATCAATGGACACTAGCGGTTCGTTGGAAAAAGCAAGAATCCCTTTCAGAGAAGTTTCCGAAGCAGCTTCCATTGCCTGATTGACCGCATCAGCAGTGGCGGGCTTCGTCAATTGGACCACAAGATCAACAACCGAGACATTGGGCGTGGGAACACGGATGGCCATGCCATTCAATTTACCGTCCAGTTGGGGCAAAACAAGTGCAACGGCTTTTGCCGCGCCGGTCGTGGTGGGGATCATGGAAAGTCCGGCAGCCCTGGCCCGCCTCAGATCCTTATGGGGGAAATCGAGCAACCTTTGATCACCGGTATAAGCGTGAGTGGTTGTCATCAGGCCTTTTTCAATGCCGAAATGGTCCAGCAAAACCTTGCACACAGGCGCCAGGCAATTGGTCGTGCACGAGGCATTGGATACGATATGATGGGCCTTGGCATCATATTCCTGCTGATTCACACCCATCACCACGGTGACGTCGGGGGATTTAGCAGGTGCTGAAATAATAACCTTTTCAGCACCAGCATCTAAATGTCCGGAAGCACTTTCCCGATCCCTGAAAAGCCCCGTACATTCAAAGACCGTTTCAACCCCCAGCTCACCCCACGGCAGTTTGGAGGGATCCTTCTCGGAATAGATCTCAATCTTTTTTCCATTGATGATCAGAGAACGTTCCCCGCTTGATACGTCTTCCCCAAAAGCGCCGTGAACCGAATCGTATTTCAACAAGTGCGCCAGAGTCGCCGTATCCGTTAAATCATTAATGGCAACCACTTCAATATCCGGATTACTGAAACCGGCTCTGAAAACCATCCTACCGATGCGGCCGAAACCGTTAATCGCCACCGTTAAAGCCATTCTCAACCTCCTTGTTCAATGCTTGAATGTTAATGATGAGCCCATTTCAAAACGGCCCATTTTGCCCAATATCTGCGTCAGCCTAAAATTTTAATCCTCGAAATACTCAATGTATTCCTGTGTTTAAAATTTTAGACTTCCTTGATCTTGAACAAAATTGAACATTGTGAAACTGCCTCTGATGTGTAAACGAAAAAGTAAAAAGGATTTAAAAAAACATGGCATATGCCGACAATACCCAAGAATATCAGTCCGACTTCAAGAGCTTTCCGGCCAGGGCGATGCTTCGTTTTCCAGCCTGTTCCGCTCTCTCGCCCAATTCACTCAGGGTCAATCGATCACGATCCCTGGCAACAGCCATCACCATAGGCAGATTCACCCCAGTCAAAACCTCAACCATCTCATCCTCAAGGAATGAAAGGCTGAGGTTTGACGGCGTACCACCAAACATATCCGTCAAGATCAAAACACCCTGTCCCCTGTCAAGCAATTTTATTTTATCTGATATGTCCTTCAGAATCTTCTTGCTTTCAGTTGTCTGAGTCACAGCAATGGCGTCGGCAGCCTCCAGCTTTCCAACAATAAGCTCTGCGGCATTTAAGAATTCCCGTCCCAAATTACAATGTGAAATAATCAGCAACCCTACCATAGTGATATCAAACCCCTCATCCGTTAAAGGATTTCAGGCGTCTCCATCCGTTTGAATAATTGTCTGGTAAATCTCTTCTTGAGATTCGACCTGCATTAACGCTTTTCTAAAAGTGCTGCTTTTCAAAATCCTCGCAATTTTGGTCAAAACCTGCAAATGAACACCCGAAGAATTTTCAGGGGCCAGAAGAAGAAAAAAGAGGAACGCCGGCTGAC
>JAFCZI010000327.1 GCA_019314425.1 Deltaproteobacteria bacterium
TCAATTCGTTTTCATGCAACAAAGGGGGAAAGATAAGCGTCCACGACCAGGAAGCAACAAAATTCTATTGAAACATAAAACGCCTCATGCTGATATTCATCAAAAGACCCATGGCCGCCATGGTTGAAATCAAGGATGACCCGCCATAGCTGAATAACGGCAATGGAATCCCCACAACCGGCAAAAGACCCGTCACCATACCCACATTGATAACCACCTGCCAGAACATGATCGCGACAATACCCACGGCAAGGATGGCGCCGAAGCTATCTTTGGATTCTTTGGCAATATTCAACCCCCAGAGGATCAAAAAAAGGTACAGCATCAGGAGAACCGTAACACCCACCAAGCCCCATTCTTCCGCCAGCACGGAAAAAGCGAAATCGGTATGCTGTTCCGGCAGAAAATGCAGGCGGGTCTGGGTTCCCTCCAAATACCCTTTGCCCCAGAATTGACCGGACCCAATAGCAATCTTGGATTGGTTGATATGGTATCCGGCCCCCAGAGGATCCATATCGGGTTGCAGAAACGTCAGGATGCGCCGCTGCTGGTAATCCTTCATACTGAGCCAGATCATCGGGGCCGCCAGGAGACAGCATCCCAGTAAGATCAATAAGGATTTCCGGTTGACCTTAACAATCAAGATCGTTGAAAAAGATGCTATACCCAGAAACAGCGCCGTGCCCAGATCCGGTTCTTTCAGAATAAGGCCGCACGGTATCAGAATAAGAAGAAATGGCTGCCAGAGGTCACGCAGCCGGTATTCTTCAGAGCCTCCTCTGTCACTGAAAACTTTGGCCAGAACCAGCACCATTGAAATCTTTGCCAGTTCCGACGGTTGAAAAACAGCCGGACCCAAACTCAACCAGCGCTGTGACCCCGACATTACCTTTCCCACCAGCAGGACGATAATCAGAAGCGCCACCATGAAAAAATAAGCTGGATAAGCCAACCGCTCAAGATAATAATAATTGAATGTGACCATCACCAGGAAAACACTGAAACCGATTAGAAACCAATAGAATTGTTTCATAAAGATCCGGGAACCGCCCACATCCCGAATGGCGTAGGTAGCACTGTAGAGGTTGAGGATGCTGATCCCCGCCAACAGCAGCAGCAACAACAGCAAAACCCAGTCAAAATTCTGAATCAGTCTTCGATCAAGCATGGTTTAATCAACCGGGGCCCGGAGATAGGCCTCAATGAGTGTTTTGGCAATGGGCGCCGCAGCACTGCCACCGTGTCCGCCGTGCTCAATGAGAACGGCCACCGTAATCCTGGGGGCATCGACCGGTGCAACCGCAACGAACCAGGCATGGTCGCGGTACTTCCAGGGGACTTCGCCCTTCAATTTTCCGTCCTTTTCCTTTTTGAGACTCACCACCTGAGCTGTGCCGGTCTTCCCGGCGACCGTAATATCCACCAGTCCGGCTTTTGATCCGGTGCCCCGGGGATGGTTAACCACACCTGAAAGGGCTTTTTTTACAAGTGCCAGATATTCCGGTTTGATCTTCACGTCCCTGATCAATTGGGGCGAAAACTCAAAAAGGCTTTCACCATCCGGCTTCCGAACCCATTGGGTCACCTGGGGTCTGTAAACATGCCCCCCGTTAAAAACCGCCGAAACAAAGGTGGCGACCTGCAATGGGGTCACCAGCACAAAGCTCTGGCCGATGGCGGTAGAAACCGTTTCCCCCCCCTGCCATGGCGTCCCCCACCGTTTCCGTTTCCACTTGGAGGTGGGGATGAGCCCGCCTTTTTCATGTCCCAGGTTAAGACCGGTTTTTTTTCCCAGACCCAGCTGGTGGGCATAACGGGCAATCCTGTCTACCCCGAGCCGCGTCCCTAGATGATAAAAGTAGACGTCACAGGATTCCACGAGGGCACGGTTCAAATCTACTTTCCCATGCCCCCAACGCTTCCAGCAACGGTATTTCCCGGTGCCCAGGGAATATTCACCATTGCAGAAGAACGTCTCCCCGGGTGTGATTACCCCCTCTTGAAGGCCGGCCAGTGCCACAACGATCTTGAAGATGCTGCCGGGTGGATATTGCCCGGTAAGGGCCCGGTTATGCAGCGGATGATCACTGGAGGAAACCATGTTTTGCCATGTGGCATCATCAAAACCCGTAATGAACAGATTGGGATCATACGAAGGGCTGCTTGCCAAAGCCAGAACCTGGCCGTTTCCGGGGTCCATGGCCACAACAGCCCCGTGTTTCCCAACCAAGGCCTTTTCAGCCAGCGTCTGCAATTCCCGATTAAGGGTCAAGCAGACATCCGCACCCGAAACGGGAAGCCTTTGAGAAATGACTTTAATCCTTCGTCCCGCCGCGTCCACCTCTACCTGCTCTCCGCCGCGCTCCCCGTTGAGCGACTTCTGCCACCGCCATTCTATTCCGGTTTTACCGATCAAATCCCCGGACTTGACATTGGGGAACTGACCACTTCTCAACTGCTTCTCACTGATCTCTCCCAGGTATCCCAGCACATGCGCGGCCAGACCGCCGTAAAAATAACGCCTTTGAGGTCGCACTTTGATCATGACCCCCGGCAGATCGAATCGGCGTGTTTCCAGCACGGCCAGTTCCTCGCGAGTAATATCCTTTTTCAGGCAAACCGGCTTGAATGGATACCCCCTCCTGGCAGCGTGATCGAGTTTTTCTTTTATTGGCGCCACCTCAAGATTTCCCAGGGCAGCCAACCGGTTCAGTAAAACCTCGGTATCGTGAATCTCCTCCGGGATGACGTAAAGATCATAGGACGGTCGATTGTCTACCAGAATTTTTCCGCTGCGATCCCGAATCACCCCTC
>JAFCZI010000328.1 GCA_019314425.1 Deltaproteobacteria bacterium
ACCATCTCTGGAAAGGGGTGGGGACCGCAGGCGGTTCCTAAAACGTAATGGGTGTCATCCATGTGGGTGACCCAGTCCCGGAAGGCTTCATTGATTGCGTCCTTGAGGACTTTTGTGCCCTGGGACACCGGGATGACCTCGGCGCCGAGTCGTCTCATCCAGAAAACATTGGGTCGCTGCCGGTCGATATCTTTGGCGCCCATATAGATCGTGCATTTGAATCCAAATTTGGCGGCCATGGTCGCAGTAGCAACGCCATGCTGGCCGGCACCGGTTTCGGCGATCACCCGTTTTTTACCCAGTTTCTTGACCAGCAGTCCCTGTCCCATCACGTTGTTGGCTTTGTGTGCCCCCGTATGGTTCAGGTCCTCCCGCTTGACGTAAATCCGGGCGCCCCCCAGGTGCTCGGTCAGATTTTCAGCCAGGGTCAGCGGCGTGGGCCTGCAGGAGTAGTTCTGCATCAGTTCCAGGTACTCTTTCCAGAATTTCGGATCCGCTTTGGCGTTCTCAAAAGCCGTTGTTAACTCCTCAAAGGTTGAGATCAGGATTTCCGGGAGATAAGCGCCGCCGTACTGACCGTAATACCCTTTTTTATTCATATCTGTTTTCCTTGCCATTATTCACCATATTTCTCTTGGTGGAGAGACGCTGAATCGTTACTTTTCCTTAATCCTTGAATGTCACACACTCTGTCACTGGACTGCGTGTCATGCGGAGGTTGTTGACGGGAAGGGCGGTATCCTCGAACCCAAACGCCATTCCGAACACGACACCCAGATTTTCACCGAAGCCGAATATCTCCCTGGGAATATCGGACCAATTACGCATGGACCCCATAGCACAGCTGCTAATGCCGAGGGAGGTCAGAGCCAGCATTAGCGTCTGAGCATATATTCCCAAATCGACCGCAACCGTTGCGGTAAAGGATTTCTCCATGCAGAAAAAAGCGATGTGGGGTGCGTCAAAAAGCTCAAAATTTCGAAGTAGGGCGCTTATTCTACCTATTTTATCTTCTCGGGTGATCCCCATCTCGGTCCACATCTTAACCGCGCAATCAATCTGGCGTTTGCGATACGGACCATCAAAACGTTCCGGGTAGGAAAAATCGGAATTCCGCTCAAAACCGTGGTTAAATTGGGCAATCAACAGTTCCCGGATCGCGTCCCGGGTGATGCCGGAGGCAACAAAAACCTGCCACGGCTGGATATTACTATTCGAAGGAGAGAGCTGAGCCAGCTCGAAGGCTTCGGTTATAATTTTCTGCGGGACCGGTCTGTCCAGAAAACCCCTCACGGAACGGCGGGTTTTAACAGTTTCTTCAAAAGTCATCTGTTGTGATTCGGGCATAGTCGTTTCTCCTGGAATTTCAGTGGTTATTTGTTGATCTCTAATTCTAACCGACTTGCTGGAAAAACTCAAAGTGGAAAGTGGGATCAGGTTAAAATGAGTGACCTGATCCTGTTTGTGCTACTGCCCGGCGGCTTCAAGCCGGCAGGGGACATAGCGGTGCAGCGGGGTGCCGAGGGGGTCTCGGTGGGTATTTTTGGTCAGGTTGTTTACATTGATGCCGTAGACTTTGCCATCATAGTCCAGCCCGAAGCCGTGTGGAATGAGAACCGTGCCTTGGCGAACCTGTTCAGATACCTGGAGTTCACCCTTTTCACTACCGGCCTCAGTCGTGATTTTGACCTGCTGTCCGTCACTCAAGCTTAAAGATTTTGCATCATCGGGGCTGATATCAATAGTGCAGGCGCGTTTGCCTTCATTCCATTCCGGATTCCGCATCAGGGTGTTGGCATTATATTTTGTGTGGCGACCGGCGCTGAGGATCAAGGGGAAATCGGCCGGCATCTGCAGGCCGATTTTTTCACTGGCGGCATCCAGCTTCCTGGCCTGCTCTTCCAGCTCGGGTATGTAGACATCAACCCGGCCGGAAGGGGTTTTAATGCCATCCATGTTTTCGGCAAGATCGACCTCTCCCACCCACAGACCCTGGGGATTGTCCAGGATCGCCTGAAAAATGCGGTCACCCTGATCCGGACCCAATTCAAAACCGGCACGGGCAGCATTGACCTGAAACGCCTTGGGGGCGGTCATCATCATTCCCCAGAGCATGGCCAGGTGGTAACTGCCCCACTCTTCACCCAGGGTTTTGGCCAGTACAAAGGGCATGGCTGATAGCACCCGGGGCTCTTTGCCGGCCCACTCCATCAGTTTAATCCCGAATGTCAGCCGGTCTCCCTTGGCGGCTTCAAGCAGTTCTTCCGGAATATCGGGGATGATACCCAATTTTTCCGCCAGCCGGGTGTAAAGATAGGATGTTTCCCGGCAGTGTTCCGTGGGTTTGATAACCGGTTTGCGCATCTGAAAGTAGACTCCCGGAAAAGTACCGGGAAAGAAGGATCCATCCCAGGCTTCGTAGTAGGTGGTGCTGGGCAGCACGTAATGAGCCAGCTGGGCGGTTTCGTTCATCACAATATCGGTCACCACCAGCAGGTCCAGTTTTGAGAAGGCTTCCTCATAGGCTTTTGTGTCCGGGTATGACCGCAGTGGGTTGTTGGAACTGACAAACACCGCCCGCAGTCGGTCCGGATGATCATTGAGGATCTCCTCGGGCATGATGGCGGGTGGAAACGCACCGGCGGCGACTGGTGGCAGGTTGGTAGCTACGCCCCGCCATGTTTTGGGATTCCGCTCGTCCGCATGAAATCCCATCGGCATCACCATCCCCGGGATTACATTTCCACCGGGCGTACATATGATTCCGCAGATAGCGCTCAGGATATTCATCAGGTAGGAGTTGAGGGT
>JAFCZI010000329.1 GCA_019314425.1 Deltaproteobacteria bacterium
GTTTCCCTTGATCGGCCAGCATAGGCTTACCTGCGGTTCCCGTATGACATGGTGGGGTGGATTGCCCACTGTCGATGTTTCCCGATACCGTTCACGTGCTTGGTTTCACGTGAAAAGGTGTTCATCTTTCCGCTTTTTATTCGAGCAATGTGTTTTTTTTGCCTTTGTCTCTTTTTCATGATTTCACCTCTGGGAAAGAACAAGGTTCGCAAGTATTGAGATTGTCATGATTGCTGAGTAGCCCATGGCCCACCCTTGATTGTTTGCCGTGACAGAGCCGATGATCCCTATTGCAGCGCCCAGAGAGAGGGAATTTGAGATCCTTCTCATCCGGTCGAGGTGCCTTTGCTTCTGCGTGGCCATTCTCACAAATCGTTTGGGAGACCGGCCGACAATTCGGCCTATCTCCCGGTTTGATTTCATATCCACGGGAACGGCACATTCAGCGGCTTGTCCTTCTGGGGAACCACCACCAGTATAGGCACCGGTTCCTGTTTGGGCTCAGGGGTTGGTTTCCGCTTGCCTTGCAGGATCTGGCGGTATTCGGTCACGTTCATGCGGACTTTACGCAGGTCCAGATCGTTGGCGGCGGCATCCGAGAGCAATCCCATCATGGGGAGCCTTAAAATGTTCCCGTCCTCGCGTTCCATGTCATCCTTGAAGATTGACCGAATCCAACTTGCCAGGCTGAATGCGTCGTTTAATTTGACAACCATTAAATCGTTGTCCCCGAAATCGGCCACAAAAACATAATCGGGGATGTCGGTTGTCCTCAGCCGGTTTTCGATCTGGTAAAGCCGGGCCATGGCCTTGGGGTTGTTGATCCCGTAAATGCGACTTTCGGCCAACATCCGGCCAAAGCCTTCGAAGGTTTCGCTTGATTCTGAGTCTGTAAATTTTAATTCTTCCATTGGTTTTTCCTTTCTTGAGGTTTGTGGTTGATTGTGCAATCCTTTTTGGGTAAAATCTTACATTTTTCGCTTTCAAAGCGGTTTTCCCTTGAGTGGTGAAAATCTGTGACACCACGAAAAAACGTCTTTTGGAGGAAAAGTGTCACAAACGCTCACTTTTCATTCACTGTATTTTTTATGCGGTGTCATTTCACTTGGGTACTCGTTTTTTGGGTTTTCTTCAGCACCACCCCTGTTCCTGATAGGTTTTCAACCGGGCTTTCCCCTGAGCCTTCAAAACACCCACGCCGGAGTCCACGTAATCGTAAAGTTTTGCGCTCTTCCCTTCCAGGGGCCTCAAAATCCGGCCAATCATTTGAATTGTTCGACCCCGCCATTTCACGGGAGAACAGAGAAATAGATTCGAGAGCCTAGCCATGTCAAACCCTTCGCCAATCAAAGAATTGGTTGCGATAAGGACCTTGGCAGCCCCTTCCCGGACAGCATCAAGGGCCTGTTTCCTGCCCTTCGTTGACGTTGTTCCGATAACAACCACCGCATCCGCGCCAAGCAGGGACTTCAACGTCTCACAATGCTGTTTTCGATCACTGAGTAGCAAGCAGGTCTGGCCATCTGTGTTTATCGCCTCTTGAACGTCCTGGATGATCTGTTTATTGCGTTCGCTGTTGCTTACCACCTCGGAAATCACCCGGCTGTATTCTTCGCTGGGGTTTAGTTCGGTTGTAAACCGGGTAGGGCGCCACACGATTTCCGGGTTCAGGATATGCCCGGCATTTACAAGAGCTTTCTGCGGAACCTTATGAACCACCGGACCCAGGTTCCAACGTATGACCTTTGAAAGGCCGTCAGACCGGAATGGCGTCCCAGAAACACCCAGCATATATTGACAGTCGAACCCGCCAATCAAATCGCAGTAACCTTTCGAACCGGCCCTATGGGCTTCATCGACAACGAGGAACCCGGTTCTCGGTGTGATTTCGTCCAGGCAATTCAACACGCTGTTCTTTATCCCGATGGTCAACCGGGTTCCGATGGTTTTTTCACCGGCGCCAATAATGCCAATTTCGCTTTCAGGTATATTTAAAAACTCAGTGACCCTTTCCCGCCATTGAAAAAGCAACTCTTTGGAATGCACCACCACCGTGGTCGGTTGCCTCCTGGCCGCGATAGTTGCCAAGCACATGATGGTTTTGCCAGATCCTACCGCGCTGTCCAGGTTGCCGAAATCACGTTTTAAGATGTCGTCAAAGGCGTCCTCCTGGTAATCGCGTAATGTCCCCTCGAAGGAAAAAGAGACCTCTGATAAAATTCGCCTGTTGTCCACAAATTCCGGCTTAACACCTTGTTCCCGGCAGAGGGTGAACAGTTCCCTGGCATACCCCCTTGGAAGGAAGAGGCTCCCGGTGTCATCCTTCTTGAAAAAAAACAGATATTCATCTATGTTCCAGAGATATCGGCCCATTTTTTTGGCTTGAAGGTATTCAGGATTTTTTAAGGTCAACCTCTTTCGGATTTCCCGGTCCAGGTTTCGAGGGGTACCTGTGACCTGGATCTGGTTCGTGATTTTGATTTTCATTGTACGGTCCCCTCAAATTCGCGTTTGATTATATGAGCGCTCAGAAGGCTCTCACGGTCCAGGGTTTTTAGTTTGTCGGTTTCCGCCTTAGCGTACTTGGCGCCATCAAAGACAACCTGACCAGGGGTGTTTGGGTCCAAAATCATCTTGACGGTTCGCCCCAGGACAGCGGATTTTACATGGCAGTCGATAAGCCTGTCTGCAAGTTTGTACCCGCAAGCAATGCAACCATCCCACTTTGGATTGACGATGGCTTTACATTCAGGGCAATGTCTCATGATCCCATATTTTCCGTTGATTTTTGCAGTAAA
>JAFCZI010000077.1 GCA_019314425.1 Deltaproteobacteria bacterium
TAGCAGATTTTATTTTATCGATATAATTCAACGCATTCAGGACACTGTCTTCAGCAATGTAGTCAAATACCGAATCAAGATCATCTTCAGCTTTGCATGTGTATACAAGGTCAACGAGACTCATACTTGGCTCTCAGATTGTCAAAAATTTCTTTGTGCCTTCTCACAGAGAGCGGCGATCTGATTCCGACATCTATTTCTTTTTCAATCGCTGAAATCAATGAATCTTTGTCTGTTAAAGATTTTAGGATCACCTCCACTTCATGGCCCGCAAACTCGGGGGGCAACTCTATGATGACTTGATTGTTCTTCACTTTGGCAACTTTATGTATAGTTTGCATTTTTCGCCCCACTGACCCCATTCAGTGTCTATTTTTGCATCACCCCTCATATTTCACCTTACACGAAGCCCCACCAACGTTCCCACACGGAGCGTGGGACCGAGAGGAATAAGCTGTCACGCCCGCAGCACAAGGGCTTCCTGTGCCTTTTCAGGCAAATCCGGAAGAACAAAATAAGACGCTGGGTAGAGATAGTCTTCCGCAGATTCATCAATAATGCGCAGATACCCTTCCCGATCTGCAGCCTCGTCGGGCAGAAGCCGATATACCTTCCCCTTTTCCAGATCCTCACAATCCCGGTCTTCTATGCAGATTCCAAACCGAAAATTCTGTTCCAATACTTCCATGGTTATTCTTCAAACAGCAGACTTGAGTGGTGGATTCGCTGCGCTTAATCCACCCTACACCTTATGGGGTTCCTGTTACTTTTTCACTTCGATATTTCGGGGGATGTTCGACGTTCATTTCCATAAAACACCGCAAACACCCAAAAGGTCACATTTTTTCAATATCACTTCTGAAGGACCGCCAGCAGCTTCCGGGCCTCCCTACCTTCCAGACCCCTCGGATCATCCGAGATGACCTTGATGAGGGACGCTTTGGCCTCTTCGATTTTGCCCTGCTCAATAAACAGCTTGGCCAGCCCCATGCGACCCGCCGGGTCTTTGGGCCGGTACAGGATGGCCTCTCGGTAGTTGGCTTCCGCTTCCTTTAAATTCCCTTTTTTCTCGTAAAGGCGGGCGATATTCAGGTAGACAATCGAGTATGAGCGCGACAGGCGGAGGGCCGTTTCGTAATTCTCAAGGGCCTTTTGATAGTCCCCCATCTTGAAATACGCCAACCCAATGTTGTTGTAGGCGTATTGGGGCGTCTGGTATTTGATGTTATCCGCCGCTTTCTTGAAACAACTGATGGCCTTGTTCCAGTCCCCCATGAGCAGGTAAACCGTACCCATGTTGTTGACGGCCTCGGAGAACTGGGGGTTCAGTTCCAGGGCTTTACGGAAATATTTAAGGGAAAGCGGATAATCCCCCAGGCCTCGAAACGCCAGGGCGATCTGCTGATAGATTTGTTCATTACCCGGATCCAGCTCGACCGCTTCCAGAAGTCTCTGAAGACCTCCCCGGGGATTCCCCTCGGCGGCCATAGCGTTCCCGAGGTTCGCCAGGGTGTTTGCTTTTTTCTTCTGGGCCGCACGGTCGGCGCCGCAGCCAAAGGAAAGCAAGAGCAGCCCCGCAACCAGACACCCCATCCCCGAACAAAAAAGCGGACTCTTCACAAAACGCATCAACGCATCCTTTATTTCAAAAGTCTCAGGGTGCGGTTGTCAGCCCCCTGCAAACGGATCAAGACATGTCGTCAACGACGCTTTTGATCACGGTGGGGGTCAGGAAGATCAACAGCTCTATCTGCCCCTCTTCTTTACGCTCGGCCTTGAACAGCCATCCCAGCAGGGGGATGTCCTTGAGAAAGGGGATTCCCGAATCCGAGGTTCGCTCCTGTTTTTGATAGATGCCACCGATGACCACGGTATCCCCGGTCTTGACAATCAGGGTGCTCGTAATTTTCTTTTGCGTTCTGCCCGGTGGGGACTCCGTCTGCCCCTCCACACCAGTCGTTTGCTTGGCCGTTTTGGTTTTGTCGTCCGTCACTTTCACCTTCATGGTCACATGGGAGTTGTCCGCACTCACCGTGGGGGTGACCGTCAGCGAGAGTAAGGCGGGGATTTGTTGGAAACTGATGGTATCCAGAGTCCTGATCGAATAGTAGTCAATGTCACCTCGTGAAATAAACGCCTCCTCACCGTTTATGGTCATGACCTTGGGCGCTGAGATAATATTGATTTTTTGATCTTCCTGGGCCAGGGCCAGGGAGGCATCCAAGGCCAGGGAGCCTAAACCGCCGTCGGTTAAAAAGCCGAAGGCCAGACCGATATTGGCAGCCCAACCGGCCGGGCTGTTGGTGGAGAAACTGCCGTCAAACCGCGTGGTACCGTCGGAGTTGAACCACTTTCGTTCCACACCCGGACGACTGCCGTCCAGGGACTGCCATTCGATACCCAGGTCACGGGTAAAACCGACGGTGGCTTCCACGATCCGGGCTTCGATCAACACCTGTTTTTCCGGTACATCCAGTTTCCGGACCAGTTCCTTAACCTTGTCCACCTTGGCCCGAACCCCGTTGGCGATAACCATGTTGGTGCCGGAGTCGTATGACAGATAGAGGTCCAGGGCGACGATTTTGATCTTCTTACCTTCCTCCTCTTCCCCTTCCTCTTTTTCCTCGGATTTGGCCCCCTCAATATCCAGAATACCCGGAACCGGCGGGTCGGCAGTCTTGTCGCCCACGAGCATCTTAAAAATGTCTGCTACGGGCCGGTGACGGACGATGATGAATTCCACCACCTTGGCTTCAAAAATCCCCTGAAGCCGTTTGGCGGCCATGAGTGCGCCTTTTCGCTTTTTCTCGGCGATTTCCATGTCCACCAGCTTGCTCCGGGGCACTACCCAGAGGACTTCATCTTCAATCTGGTAGGTCAATCCGTTCGGTTTAAGGACCATTTCCAGGGCTTGGTCCCAGGCGACATCGTCCAGCCGCATGGATATTTTGCCTTCCACATCACTGCCCCAAACGATATTGAGGTTGGCCACTTCAGCCAGAAGTTTCAGGATATTGCGGATATCCGTGTCCACAAAGTCAAAACTCATTCTCTGACCGGCATAACTTTTGCTGGTGCTCTCGAAAAGTCCCGCCCGGGTTTCTTCCTGTGTTGACGCTTTCGCCACATCAGGGGACGAGGCGGCGGCTTCGGACGGACTACCCGTCGGAGGCGCGGCGAGTTCTGAAAATCCGGCGGGTAAGGCGTCAAAATCCACCATCAGCAGGGTTCCCTCGTGGTTTACATGATACGGCGTCAGAGCCCGCAGAGATACTTTCAGGAGTACGCTTCGGTCCCGGGGCGCATAAAAAGCCCGGATTCCCTGAACAACACCCCCCGGAGGCATCGCTTCCAGGGCTTTGAGCACCCGGGGCGTTGCCGCGACACCCTTGATATCGATGGACAACACGCTGCCTTCAAACATCACGGCGCTTTCCACCGGCTGATCCGTTTCGATGCGGAGCTGTGTACTGCCGTCGGGACGTTCCAGGACAGCCCATTCACTGATTTTGGGTCCTGCCGCGTCACTGGGCCCGTCGGCTTGAACGACCCTCGCCGGGGCATCGAACTTTGCATCTCCCACCGGCGCCACCGAGAGGAACACCTTATCCCCTTCCCAGGTGAGGCCATACCGGTATTCTTCCGTCCTGACATAGACCACCAATCCCGTGTGGCCGAGGCCGCGCTTCTGGATGAGATATTTTGCTACAGGACCTTCAGCCAGCGCAACGGTTTTGGACAAACCCTCCGCCGGCATTGCCTCAAAATCCACACAGATACGGGGTGGATCCGAGAGGGTATAGACTTTTCGGTCGGTCCGGACGCCGGGCGCGTTGATAACAAGCGTGGTTTCTCCGGGGGCCACGACCGGATTAATACTTTTCAGGATTCCCTTATCACCGTCGTCCACTCGGGTAGCGGAAGGGGTTGAGCAACTGACCGTCAGAACCCCCAGAAGGAAAATCCACAGACCGAACCGGATTCGGAATGTTCCGTCCTTATGTGAATGCATCAATCTCTCCTCCTCCCACCTTTGGTGAAACAGCAACCCGGCTGATAGCGGACTTTAAACTGTTTATTTTTCTCATACATTTCATCAATCGCTTCCATAAACCCTGTAGACCTCGGTAATTTTTTTGACGGATTTGATGGGCACGTCCCGGGTCCCCTCAATATCGAGACGACGAATGAAGATTTCCGGTCTATCCCGCCGGTACACATAGTTGACGATATAAATATTCAACCCCGGTGTAACGGAAAATTTAAAGCGGGTGACATAATCCGATCGGGGCCGTTTCGATCCATACTGGCTCTCCGCCATGGGGGACAGGGAGGCTGTGGCGACATGGGTGCCCACGGGCAGAATATTTTCGTAATCCTCCAGGGCCAGGTGGAGTTTCCAGCCTTTCCCGGTTTCATGGGTGGATATCCTTTTGCTGAGACCCGGTTTACCCCAGATGTATTGAAATCTCAAACCCGTCTCATCATCGTTGAAGGGGAGAAAATAGTAATCACTCTTCTCGGGAAGGACGTAGGGCTCGAATTTATGAGCCATACCGTCCTGTTCTTTGATAATGAGGGTGGCATCCTGAATGATGTAACTGAGTTCCTTCAATGTTTCGTCGCTTTTCACGCGGCTTTGAAGCACCTGGCCGGTGCGGTTGCGCAACGACCCCGTCTTGCTCTCTTTGCGCGTATCGTAAACCATGCCGTCAGCTCGAATCTGCCAGGAAAGGTTGAGATCGTCGCAGACGGGTTGGCTCAGGAAAACGACTTTTCCCAGGGTTTCCTGTTTGGCTTCCGCTATCAATTCTTCCGCGCTCTCCAACAGGACATGGGTAAAAAACCGTGTTCCGGATGGGGAAAGACCAAGATTCCAGGGCGCTGGATGATCGAATTCGAGGGGCTTGATCCGATACCACCGATCGTAGGGAGGTGCGGTGCCCCAGATGTCGGCCTGGCAGGTCGCGTTTGAATCGCCCTTGATGGCGACCCTTCCAAATATATACGCATCCGCCTTGAGGTGATCCACGACCAGTTCCCTCAGATCCCCGCTTTTGGAAAACGCCCCGGAGGTGATCACAAGCCCCCGTTTCTCTAAATCCCCGACCGACAGGAGTTCAAACTGCGTCCCTTCGGCAAAGGCCATTCTGATGCGGTTGGAAACATACCGGGAACCCACCGTGACGCTGCCTTCCGGACTAGCGAAATCAAAAACCGCCACCCGGACCACGGGCCGCTTATTCACATCGTAATACCGGGTGGCAATCCGGTGGGTCAGTTGAAACGCCAACTGGTCGATACCGGCATTGAACGTGGGCAGGCCGTTGTTCTCGGCCAGCGCCGCCGGAAACCCCATCCATCCCACAACAAACAGAAACAATATCCACTGGGTAACTCGTTTCATTTGGATTTCCCCTCGACGTTAATTGATGGCGTCGTAAAAAGCCCCATCTACTGCGTTGCAGTGATTTTTCAGAATCTCAACATACTACATGTATGCCAGACGATCCTGAAAAACCACTACGCCATCCGTAGATAGATTCGTGACTTTTTACGAGGCCATCTTAATTAAATCCACTGCTGTAAAAAAGACAGCCCTAGAGAGCAAGGTCTCAACATTCCGCAATCCACAATCCGCAATCTAAAAGACCTCATCCGGCAACTCAATCGTCTGCCGTTTGTATTTAATGTACAATTCTTTTTCCAGATAAGGTTCATTGACAATAACTTTTTTCTGAGCCTTCAATATCTCCCCGACCCGCCCCCCCATGGTGCCGATGGGCGTACCCTTTTTCAGGATATACCCCATTCCCCTTTCGTCCCTCACCATGGCCCAGCTCTTATCGCCGTCCTGAATGATGGCCGTCAGGGTCAATTGCGCCAGGTTCAATTTCTGAAGCTCGGTTTTGGGTTCCCGCATTTGCCGCAGTTTCTCCGCCGCCGCCGCCTTCTCTTTCGCCAGCATCTTTTCCGTATCTCTCAGCCGCTGCGCTTCCTGTTCTTTCAGCGTGGCTTCATCACGGACTTCCCGCACCAGATAAGACAAAAAAGGATCGGGCAGGGTTTTCAGATCAACCTGTGACGGAAGGGCCTCGGGGGTATCCTTTCCGGCTTTCAAATCCTTCGGTGGCTGCAAGGATTTGTATACCACACCGGATTCCGCGTAAGCCCCGCCAAACCAGAGCGGCGAAAAGGCAAAGATCCCCAGAACAATGGCTAGAAAGCGCACGGGTCCGGTTCTTCTATTTTTTCTTTTTCTTCGGTGGCTCTTTTTTAACATCGTCTTTTCCCTTAAAACGATACGTAACAGCCGTACACCGGGTCAGAAGTTGCGTGGAGAGCGGCTTATCCGGCTTCATGCTGATGTTCAAAATATTGACAATCCGATCCATACGCCCCACCCGGTCAAAAAAATCCAGGACCTCGCCGTATTCACCCCGAACCTCCACGGAAACAGGAATTTCCATGTAAAAATTCTTGGATTTTTCCGGCAGCGGGTGGAACAACCGGAATTCCAACTTCGCATCCAGACCCTGCTGCGAAATGCTCTTGAGAAGGCCCGGAATCTCACGCTTGTCGGGCAGAAGCCTGGCAGCCTCTTGAAAACGCTTCTGTATCTTCGCGTATTCATCCCTGAACTTCTGCAGGCTTCTGGCATGAATCTTAACGATCCTCAATTTTTGTTCCAGGTGATCCACGCTATCGTTCACCGTGACGATTGCTTCAGCCTTGGGCATGTAATCCAGTGCGTAAAAGCCCCCCCCGAAGAGGAGAACGCTGCCAAAAAAGATCAAAATACGGTGGGTTCGTTTGATTTTTCCGGCTTTTTCGAAAAGGCTCTCTCCTGCAGAGTGCCAGTTTATGGAGGGCAGTTTTGGCATAAGACCCTATCGCCTCCCTTTGCCTTTTTTCGGCTTGGGTTTGGGTTCAGGTTTCGCGTAGGCGGTTTTGCAAGTGAGGATAAAATCGGAACCCCTTCGCTTTTGTTTCGAAAAGAGCTTCAGGGTAGTGCGGTCCAGATCAACCGCAGTGATGAGGGGCGCCTTTTCAAGCCGGGTCATAAAAAGTGCCACCGTATGGTTGTCCATGGCGGTTCCCCGGAGGGTTAACCGGCCACCGGTTTCCACGACGTTGTTCAACCACAATCGATTCAGGGGAACCGCACGCGCAATGTCAGCCAGCAACAGAACCGGGCCGACCCGTTGTTTATCCAGGTTTTGGATGACACCCAGCTTGGTGTTGAGGTCTTGGGTGTCCTTTTTGAGCTTGGCGATTTCTCTGGAGATGGGCGCGTAGGTCTTCAGCTCCTTCTGCAGGCTTTGTTCCTTGGCTTTTGACCGGGACAGCTGGCTGCTCAAGGACACATGAAGGTAGCCCATCAAACAAAATAGAAAAAGCATGCACAACAAATAAAGGCTGACCTGCTGCCGGACATTTTCCCGTTTTCGCGCCACCCGAAATGGCAGGAGATTGATTTTGATCATTTGTCGTCAATGCTCCTCAAGGCCAGCCCCACGGCCACGCAGGCCTGGGGCGCCATCTGTTTCAGGTATTCTTCATCAAAGAGGTTCTTGTTTGAACTCAGGGTTGAGAAAGGATTCAACTCCACCACCGGCAGGTCGGTCTGGGACGCCAGGTATTCCTGAAACCCTCTAACCCGACAGGAACCGCCGCAGACAAAGATTATTCCAATGGTTTTGTCCGGATAGGTGGTCTCCACAAAATCCAGGGCACGCTTGATTTCCTGCGTCCAGTCCGAAATCACCCCCGAAACACCGGTTTCCAGTTTCTGACCCCAGGCTTCTTCCTTTCCCTCACCCAGCTTGATCTCTTCAGCCCTCTCAAAATCCACGTCAAAATGGCTCATGATGAGGTCCGTGACCTGTGTGCCCCCGAATGAGGAATCACGGGAAAACAGCGATGTGCCATTGACCACGGTGTTAATGCCCAGTTCCTCGGCGCCCACATTGACAATGGCATACCCATCCTCCTCATCGGCGTTGCTCAATTCAGCCGCATTTTGCAGCGCGAACACATCCACGTCCAATACCCCGGGACTCAGATCCGCCGCAGCCAGCAGGTCCACATAGGCATTAATAACGTCCTTTTTGGCGGCGACCAGCATGACCTCCAGGGATTTTCCTTCATTCGCATCTTCATCTTCCGAAAGGGTTTTTTCACCTTCCAGAATGTCGAAATCAAGATTTACGTCATTAATGTCAAAGGGGATGTATTGCTCGGCTTGATCTTGAATGGTGGCTTCGATTTGTGCTCTTCCGGAGTCGGGGAGGGTGATCCGTTTGGCCATGACCGGGTAACCGGAAAGCGCCACGGAAACATTCCGGTTACTGATTTTCAGGTTTTTGAAAAGTGTTCTGAGCGCCTTGACCACCACCTTCTGTTCAACAATATCCCCTTCACGGATGGCGTTTCGCGGCAGACCGATCCTACCGAAATTCTTGAGGGATCGACCCTTTTTCGTCTGCTCGATTTCAACGATTTTAATGGCGAACGACCCAATATCCACGCCCACCAACTGATTTTTTTTCCCGAATCCCATGGCTGCCCACTTGATCCAAAATTACTGATCTAATAAAATACGTTGCAAATTGTTCAATAAAAACTACGTTTTGTCAAGCTTTTGTTACATGCCAATTTAAACGTATAGGAATTTCCCTTTTTCTGAGTCAGTCTTGTTCACCGCAGAGGCGCAAAGAACGTAAAGAAAATATTTTTTTGTTTTTAATTAGGAGCACGACGCATCGTGCCC
>JAFCZI010000078.1 GCA_019314425.1 Deltaproteobacteria bacterium
ATAATTTCAGATACCATGAAAGCTTCCGATTGATCGGTGTCCATGTCCAAAGGGAAAAACCTTGGCCCCGGTTTCAAGCGCCGCTTCAATTGGCTCAATAACGCGTCCACGCCGTGTCCTTTGAGTGCAGAAATGGGAATCATACCATCAAAAGGAAATTTTTTCCCGTAATCCTCTAAGATGGGGAGAATCCTTTCTTTTTTAACCTTATCGATTTTGTTAATGGCCAGAAACAAGGGTTTTTTAATGGGTTTCAAGCCCTTGATAATGGATGGAATCGCCGGGTCTTCACGAGCGCCCACCTCAATCATCATCAGGATAATATCCACTTCATGAAAGGCCGAAAAAGCGGCGTCAACCATTGACTTGTGGAGCGCCGTCCGGGTTCGGTGAATTCCCGGGGTATCCATAAACACCATCTGGCAATCATCCTGGTGAAAAACACCCAGAATACGGTTTCGGGTGGTTTGCGGTTTAGGGGACACAATGGCAAGTTTTGTCCCCATGATGCGGTTTAAGAGGGTCGACTTGCCCACGTTGGGCGGACCGATAATACCGATAAATCCCGATTTAAAGCTCATATCTTCTCCAGACGAATCTTTCCCATTGGAACCGTGTCATCGGGCACAACCCCCATGACCTTGGCGCCTGTTATTTGTTCGATTTTCCGGATTCCCCGGTTTTTGTAGCCCCTTACCAGAGGAATTTCCCGCATGGGGGTGTAAATTCTGAGCTGTTCGGCATCTCCCAGGACCGGCAGATTAGGAACAATGCCCTTGAGATGAATGGCCGAGCGAACCAGGAATCCAAAGGCGGGGTGCCAGGGCCCTGATACGATGCGACCCTTCTCCAGGAGCGACGGCGAGCTCATAAGACCGATTCTGATTACCGGAATCCCATTTCCCTCGAACAAAAGAACGCTTTCCACACACAGGTTGACGGCTTCCTCAAGAGAAAAAGGCCGATACGCCCCCGCCCCATACAACCGGGCAAGTCCGGTCCCTTTTATCACCAGGGCAGGATACAGGCGCACCATGTGGGGCTTGAGGGCCAGCACTTTTTTTGTGGTAGCGGAAAATTCTTTCCCTGAATCACCCGGAAGGCCCGGCATCAGCTGGACGCCCACCTGAAACCCGTGGTCTTTCAACATCCGAACCGCTGTAATGGTGTCTTCTGCGCTGTGTCCCCGTTGCGAAAGCGCCAGCACATGGTCATTCATGGACTGGGCGCCCAGCTCCACCGTGGAAACACCATATGCCTTCAACATGGCCAGGCGTTCCTCATCCAGTGAATCGGGACGCGTTGAAATCCTGATGGACTGGACCATGCCGGAGCGCACATACGGCGCCGCCGCTTTCAGCAGGGATTCCATGCGGGTTTTGGAAAGCCCGGTAAATGTTCCGCCATAAAAGGCCAATTCCGTACTTCGATTCGGATCAAACCCGTGGGCATGCAGCGCCGCCTCCAGGGTTTCCTGCACCTGTTGAGGGCCCGGCAAATGATGCATCTGGGCGGTGATCTGTTCCTGATCGCAAAAAAGGCATCGGTGCGGGCACCCGGCGTGGGAAATAAATATGGGAATAATCAGAGGTTTCAATTTTTTTTCAGGCGGAAAAACGCCTCCTTTGCCGCATGCTGTTCGGCCTCTTTTTTGCTTTTTCCTTTTCCCTCAGCCAAAACAATGCCATTAACAGCCAAAGCAATACAAAACACCTTATCGTGGGCAGGTCCTGTTTCTTCCGTGAGCCGGTATTTTGGGAGATTTTTGAAAACCCGCTGGGTAAATTCCTGCAGCAGACTCTTAAAATCCTGGACCAGATCATCTGTCTCCAGCTTTTGCAGAAGGGGGGCAAACAACTTCTCAATGACCTTTTTGGTTTCGTCAAATCCACCGTCCAGATAAATGGCCCCGATAAGGGCTTCGGTGACATCCGCAAGAATAGACGGTTTTTGCCTGCCGAAACTCTGGTCTTCCCCTTTCCCCAGCAGCAGATAACAGCCCAGATCAAGCCTTGTGGCGACATCATAAAGCCCTGCTTCATCGACCATCATGGACCTGAACCTGGAGAGTTCCCCTTCATCGGCCGCTTGGTTTCTTTCCATGAGCAAATGGCTAACGGCCAGGTCCAGCACGGCATCTCCCAGGAATTCGAGGCGCTCATTGTCTTCAAGACCAACCCCCACGTGTTCATTCACATAGGAGGAATGCCGAAATGCCTGAAGGACCAGCGCGGGGTCCTTGAACCGATATCCCAGGACTTCATAAAGGGGTTCAAATTTCTGGTTTGGATGGGGGTCTTTCATAAAAATTCACCTGCCGGGTAAGGATCAGGAACCTGAACCGTCAGGCCCTAGTCCCCTGTTTTTCTGTCACAAACAACAAAAAAATCTTTGCGCCTTTGCGTGAGGCCATTCGGGTTGCGGGCACAGCCCGCCTCAGGGCCATATATAAGCCCGCAGTCATTTTTAAGTCAAGAAAATCCATTAAGAAGACCTTCGGTAAAGGCGGGACAGGGTTTGAAGGGAAATACCCATGGCCATGCCCGCCAGCACAGACAGGTTGATCCATGTGGTCTTAAGCAGTCCAACGGTTTTCCATCGGCGGCCCGATGTGACCGCCACGCCCGTTGCCGGAAGAACCTGCGCCTTTTCGTGTTTGATCAGGTGGCGCACCAGCAAAAGGTCCTCCCCAATGGGAACCACGGGAAAGCCCCCGGCCCTTTCAAACACCGACTTTTTCATAAAAATCGCCTGGTCTCCGTAGGGAAGTCGCAGATACCTGGACCGCAGGTGGGTCATCCACTCCACAAACCGCATCAGGGGATGGTGAAAATCCGTTTTGAAACGAAACGCCCCCAGCACTCTCCCTGATGCCATCAGGGTTTCAAAAACCTGGGTCACATAGCCTTCGGGCAAACGGGTATCCGCATGGAGAAAGAGCAGATTTTCGCCCCGGGCCGCAGCGGCCCCGCAATTCTGCTGCCGAGCGCGACCCGAAGGGCTGCGGATAACCCGTGCATTAAGGGATTGAGCCCGAATGAGGGATTCAGCCTGGCTGACAGTACGATCGGTGCTTCCCCCATCAACCACAATCACTTCCACGTCCCGATCTGTGGCACTCAAAATAGCTCGGTGAATATAATTTTCCTCGTTAAAGGCCGGTATGACGACCGATAGAAAGATCTCCGGGACATTTTTTTGAAGCCGCAATCTCCTGAAATCTTCAGGGGTGTCCACGTCCGAAAGGTATTTGAGAAGATGGACCGTTAAACCCATGTGCCGGGCACGGGCCCGTGTCTGATCCAGGACTCGTGGGGTGCTCCAGTCGATTTGCTGAAAAAGGTCAATGGGACGTTTCAGCCCCATGAGCCAATACCCCCCATCCGTGCTCGGCCCCAGGACAATATCGTGTTCCCGCAGTGCATCAAAGGCATTTTTCAGAATTTGGACGTTCAACCCCGGGATGTCCGTCCCCAGCAGAACCACCCGTTTGTTTCCTTCATTCAGGGCAGCAAACAGGGCAACGCGCATTCGCCGGCCCAAGTCCCCGTCCTTCTGAAAAGACAGTATGGGAACAGGCCCCAGCCAGCGACGTATTTTTTGGGGCGTGCCCCCTTCAAAACAGCACTCGAGGGTGGTTTTATGCCGGGTAGCGAATTCTTTTGCGGTAAGAAAGGTTTTTTCCGTTAAATGGCGCTGAAGGCCGGCGGCGCCGACCGGTCCCAGGGCTGGGATCAGGCGGGTCTTGGTATTCCCGGGCACAGGGTATCGCCCGAAAATAATAAGCCGGTCCCGGGAAAAGGTCTTTTCCATGATCCGTGGCGCCTTTATCGGGGCAGCATGATGGCAGGCCGCCACTTGAGCCATTCGTCTTCAGGTTTATTATGGAGTATGAATTTATCGCCTTTCGCTGCCGGTCTTCCCGATGGAGATGATGTTTTGGTTTTTGGGGTGGAAGGGCTTTTTTCCGATCCGTTTTCATCAAGCACCACCCCCCTGCTTTTGTTGAAAATAACGGCGTTTTCGGGATGTTTCTCAGGGGTGGCAAAGGCAATGCCCCCTTCCAGCAGGGCCTCAAGAGATTCGGTTTTCACCTTGGCCCCGCTGAAAAGCCCGAAACTCATGTCAATGCCCGATGCTTTCCAGAATTTCGAATCACGACGCACTAGCTCAGCATAACGGCTTTCGATATCCACACCCACTGAAACGGAAGTGGCGTTGGGTGATAAACGGCAGTGGGTTACTTTTCCCACCTTGATCTGGCGAAAATAAACCGGGTCATCCGGTTTGATGGAACCGAGCCTTTCCGCTTCAAGGATAATCTGAAGGCCTTTCCTTGCATCCATGATTTCGGGGACTTTCCCAAGAACCGTAAAGGTCCGTTTCGCTTTCCCCTTGCCGGGGTTCAGGGTAAAATAAGTGCCGGTGATCAGGGTCTCCAGGTTTTTGGTGTTCGCAAGCCCCAGCTTCGGTTTAACCAACCAGAATTTCGTGCCTTCCCGGATGAGCGTTTGATATTTTCTCTGAATGGATGCTTTGATCACCACATGAGACATCTTTTGATCCAGGTTGACCCCGGAGACCCTGCCGATTTCCAGCCCCCGGTATTTGATAAAGGTTTGATCGGAAATCCCCATCCCGTCATCGCAGATAAGCGTAATAAAGCTGCCTTCCTGAAGCGCCGCGTCTTTGTTTTCAAAAAGCAGAAATACATCGCCATCCTGAGCATTTTGAAGCCCTTTTTCACCTCCCGGCGTGAAAAACGCAATGCCCCCTTTAAGCAGGGCGCTGAGGGCCTCGGTGCGGATCTTAAACCCGGAAAGCCCCCCTTCCAGCGTGATACCGCTCACTCTGTAAAACCGTGAACTCTTTTTGAGCAGCGGGGCGTGTTCTTTCCGGATAAAGACGTCGATAATGACATTGTTACCCTTTCCCAAAGCGCATCTCCGGATCCTGCCCACCTCAATTCCTTTAAAATAAACCATACTGCCGGTGGTTAAAGAGCCCTGATTGCTTGCCGTAAGCTGAAGCTGGAACCCGGGTTCAGTGGATATCATGGGCGGGGGCTCTGAAAGGCCGGTGAATTTATGGGCTGCTTCGCCCTTTCCGGGCATCATGGCAATATAATTGCCCCTTAAAATGGTTTCCAGACCGGTAATCCCCTGGGTAGAAATACGCGGTTCCACCATCCAGAATCGGGTGCCTTGGGCCAGAAGTTTTTTTGCGCTCTTGACGAATTCCACCTGAACATCAACCCCTTTGAAATCCTTGTTGATGGCCAGATCCTTAACCAGCCCCACGGGCGTGCCGCGAAACAGAACCCGGGTTTTCCCTTTCTCAATACCCTGGGCCGTCGCAAATGTAATCACCACGTTGATACCGGCATCCACAACGCTTTTGTAGATCAGCCAACCGGCGATGATCAGCGCCACCATGGGCAGAATCCAGATGGGTGAAATGCCTTTAGAGCTTTTGAACTCCGGGTCACTGATATTTTCACTGGACAAAAGATCGTCTGTCATCGGTCCGTTTCCTCCCATATGAGCCGTGTATCGAATGTGTTAGCCGCCAGCATGGTAGACACCACCACCCCCGCAAAATAGGTGGCGGCAGGCGCTGCGTGTATGGAATTCAGGGTTCCGAACTCCACGATGGCCACCATAAGGGCGATGACGAAGATGTCCAGCATGGACCACCGCCCGATGAACCGGATCATTCTGAACATCAGGGTTTTATGCCTGAGCCACCCTTTCCATTTTCTCCGGATGGATAGAAGCACCAGCATAATGCCCGTCACCTTGGCGATGGGAACCAGTATGCTGGCGAAAAAAATCAAAAACGCAACCACATAGGTACCCGATTGTATGAAGTATTGAATGCCTTGCATGATAGTGTTGGGTTCCTTCTCACCCAAAGAGATCACGGTCATGATGGGCAGCAGATTGGCAGGGAACAGAAAAATCAGGCTGGTGATGAGAAGTGCCCAGGTTCTCGCCAGGCTTTCGGGCTTGCGCAGACGCAACCGCACGCCGCAGCGGGGGCAGTGGTGATTGTCCGGAAGCGTTTTTTGAGCACTCAGCAGATGGCATTTCCGACACAGAACAAATCCTGCCTGCCGTGCGGTCGTGACGTTCTTAACCATGGGTTTCCCCCCTGCGTCCATCCAGCAACGACCAATACTGATGTTCATCCAGACTGATGGCGGTACAAACGGTAATGATCAAAAGCGCCGCAAAGCAGAAAAGACCCATGCCATAGGACAGCTGGGCCAGGTCTTTGAGCTTTATGATGGACACCAGAATCCCCAGCATATAAATTTCAAGCATTCCCCACTCATCCAGGAATTGATACATCCTGAAAAAAAGAATCAGCAGGTATGATTTGGACTTTAATGAGAGGGTCAGAGAAACAATAAACAAGATCAGTAATTTGATAAAGGGTATGGCCACGCCGGTGAGGAGCGCCAGAATGGCAACCGCGTGAAAACCGGACCGAAAAAGAACCGACATGCCGCGGACCAGATTTGTTGACTGTTCCAGGCCCATCACATCCAGCGCCATAACGGGCAGCAGCATGGCGGGGAAAAAAAGGATCAGCCCTGTCAAACTCAACGCCAGTGTTCGTTCAACGGTATTTTTCCTGGGAGAATACAGGACGCTTCCGCAACGGGGGCAACGGCTCTTTCGGCCCTCCGGCGCCCCCTCCCGCCCCGGGGTCTCTTTCAACAACAGATCGCAGTCCGGACAAGCCGTCAGTCCGCTGGAACTGAGGTTTTTCAGGCGGGGGCGAATCGGACCAAATCGCGTTGATTCTCTCATAACCGGGTCAGCGCTCAGCCTCCTGAATAAAATCCAGCACACTTTTGTTAAAGACCCCAGGGGTTTCAATCATAACCATGTGACCGGCTGAAGGGATAATATCACACCGGCTTCCCGCAATGGCCATTTTCAGTTTTTCAGAAAGCGAGGGCGGTGTCAACTGGTCTTTTTCCCCACACAGAATAAGCGCGGGGAGGGTGATTTGTGCGATCCGATCCCGCATATCAAACTGGTTGCAAGCCATGAAATCCCCATGAACGATCGCTGATCCAGCCTCCCTCATGAGAACGGCACCCTCTGTAACAAGCCTCGGGTCCACTTCCGGTGCGTAGGCGTAAGCCATAATGGTATCAAGGGTCTTTTCAAAATTATTCAGCAGACCCTCCAGAAAATCTGGCGCCACACCCAGGCGGGGGCCGGTGGATGCCAGGATGATCCCCTTCATCAAAGCGGGGCGCTTAAATGCCGCCTCTTGAACAATCGCGCCCCCCATGGAATGACCCATCAGGAAGGGGGGCGCGGGGAATGCTTCGAGGGTTTCCATGAGCCAATGCGCATATCCATCAATGGTGTTTTGGGCCTTTCCGGCGGTTTTTCCGTGACCCGGCAAATCGATGGCCAGGGTGTTAAGGGATACTTTCAGTGGATGGATCTGATTGCGCCAGACCTGAGCACTCCCCCCGGCGCCGTGGATCATGAGAAGCGTCGGGCGGTTTGTTTTAAAATCCTTGAATCCGGCCTCAAATCCGATGCCGGCTTTTTTCAGCGTTTGAAGAATCATTTGATTAGGTGTCCCCTCCCTGACAAGGAATCTACGTTTTACCAACGAACGAGGGCACTGCCCCACGTGAGACCGCCGCCGAACACCGGAAGGCAGACCAGATGACCCTTCTGAATGCTGCCGTCCCGAACCGCTTCATCAAAAGCGATGGCGCAGGAGGCCGAGGAAATATTGCCGTACTTGTTGAGGGTCACATAAAATTTTTCCATTGAAAGATTCAGTGTCTTGGCCATGGATTGAAACATGCGTAAATTGGCCTGGTGGGGTATAAACCAGTCAATATCCTGAACGTCCACATTGTTATGCCCAGCCCCTTCCTTGATGGAATCAACGAAATGCCTCACCGCCACCCTGAAACTGGCGTTGGCTTCAATCAACTGAAGAACATGGCGCTTTTCATCCACGCTCTCATGGGAGATGGGTGTGGTTTTGGAGCCTCCCCCGGGCATCAAAAGATCCTGGCCGCTGTGGCCGTCTGTGTGCAGGTGGGTGGACAGAATTTCAGGACCCGCGTCTCCCATCTGCAACACGGCAGCCCCCGCCCCGTCCCCCCACAGGATACAGGAATTCCGGTCCGTCCAGTCCAGGGTGCGGGTCATCACTTCGGACGCCACCACCAGGACCGTTCGGGCAGCACCCGTCTTCAGGTATTGCTCCGCCACATTGAGGGCAAAAATAAAACCGGAACACGCCGCCGTAATATCAAAGGTTACGGCCTGAGGGGCATCCAGCTTAGCTTGAAGCCAGTTGGCGGCAGAAGGACAGCAGGTATCCGGGGTAATGGTGGCCACAATCATGAGGTCAACCTCCCCGGCTGTCATACCGGCCATATCAAAGGCTTTAAGCGCTGCTTCACAGGCAAGATCAGCGGTTGTCACATCCGGATCGGCGATTCTTCTCTCACTGACGCCGGTTCTCTTGACAATCCACTCATCGGAGGTTTCCAGCCCCATTTTCTGAAGATCAAAGTTGGACAGAATCTTTGGCGGGACATAAGAGCCCGTACCCAGAATTCTTACGGATGGCATATTTGCGGTTTCTCCACACGAATGTCCGATTGGGGCTTGGTCCTAACTTCGCCCACAATCTACTTCGCAACTGAATTGATACCTTTCTGATCCAGCCCTGTAAGGGCGTTACATGAATTATCTTGTCTGTACTTATTCGTATATT
>JAFCZI010000330.1 GCA_019314425.1 Deltaproteobacteria bacterium
CCATTCTGGGTTGGTTTTCATCCAGCCTATGGGAGCAAAAAGAGGGCGAGTTGTCCAGTACAAAGTCCAACGCTTGGCTACCAACAACTTGCGCCATCAGGAAAAAAGACCCTGGTTTCCAATCCTTGGAGAATCTAGAGTAAGTGCCTCGCCGGCTTTTCCCGACCTTTGAAATTTTCACCACAGAGCAACGGTGTTAAGCGACAACCAAAAAATCGGCCGTTACCCAGTTGAGGAGGAAAGCCGATTTTGACAAAACCTCAGTCTTTCACTATACCTTATTCCATGAAATGACCTTTCAGGGCGCACGTTCCAGTCGCTTGAGAATTGATTTCCTATTCATGTAATTACTGGGTCAGTAGATCCGCCGGAGAGACAATAATGCGCAGAAAATTCAAACGGTTGGCCGGGGTTGTGTGCATACTTTCAATCGGGTTTTCAAGCGGCGGCGCACCTGCAACGAATACGAACCAGAAGCGCCTTGTGGAGGGCCGGTTTGGTCACGCGGTAAAGCTTGGAACCGCCGGCAGGTCGTTGGAGCTCGTTCTTGGTAGTGCCATGGGAAACCGGCCGCTGACCTTTGAATGCTGGGTAAAGTCCGACTCTTTCCTTTTACATAATGTTTTGTTGTCCGCTGCCCGCAAAAGCGGGGCGCACTGGGAAATATATACCCTTCCCAAAAGTGGTCGCCTAGCGGTTTTCATTCCTCAACTCGGCGATTTCCCAAGTACATATTCCCTCCTGCCCGGCCAATGGCATTTTGTTGCCTTCCGCATGAATGAAAACGGGTTTGAACTCTATCTCGACGGGCGGGAAATATTGACGGTCGATCAACGGGATACTTTAATTTTTGATGAATCCCCGCTGCTTATCGGTGCCATTGCGGGGGAAGCGCTTCATTTCAGCGGCGCAATCGACGAGCTGAAAATCAGCCGGAGTAACCACGCCTTGGCTGGCCATGTTCCAAAGACTCCCTTTACCGCCGATGAAACCACCTTGCATCTTTTCCATTTTGATAAAATTGAAGGGGATGCAGTGCCAAATGTAGCCTCAATAAACCAAGATGTGCAAATGGTCATTAACGATCCTTACGTAATCCCCGATGAAAACGCCGCTTTTCTGGATGAAGTTCAGGATGAGGCCTATGCCGCATCGACTTTATACGGCGACGCCATGGTGGAGCATGAAAGCACTTTGCCGGTAAAAAAAGTAAAAGCCGAGCCAGTGGATTCCCCTACGGGTCGGAAGCCGGAGCCTGTGCTGGTGCTTAATGGGGAGTGGCTCATGAAAGGAAGCAAAACCCGCAGCGAGCCGTTTGCCAAGCGGCAGGATTTTAATCCAGGCGAAAACGAAGGGGTTAAGGACGGATGGTATAAAGAGGGATTCAATCGAAGCGACTGGCATCGGGTTACCGTTCCGACAACGGTTCAAAGCGCCCTGGCAGGACTTGGTGAAATTAAAAATCCGTTCTGGGACGACAACACCTATAACGAACTGGAAAACCATGGCCTACCCAAAAGTTTCGGATGGCCCACGCGCAAAACGCGCATTGAGATGCAAGACTGGTGGTTTGCGCGCACGTTTGTTGTGCCTGAAGACTGGGAAAACAGACGGGTGGAGTTGCATTTCGATGGAATTGATTATGCTGGCTCATTTTATCTTAATGGGAAATCCCTCGGCTATCATGCCGGAATGTTTGGCGGCCCGGATTATGAGGTTTCTCGGCTTCTGCGGTTTGGCGAAACAAACGAGCTGGTGGTGCGCGTGGATGCCGTCGCCGACTCCTGGTATGGCCTTCTGAAGGGAAGTCCGGGCTGGGGCTGGCACTACGGCCATCTGGTGTCGCTCGGAATTTGGCGGGATGTCGAATTGAGGTGCCTGCCCGAAATCGAATTAAAAGCCCCTTTTGTGAAAACCGATGCCCTCTCCAAAACAACCGCCGACCTAAAAATAGAATATAACCTGAAAAGCCATTTCCCGGAGCCAAGGGAGCTAGACGTGGAATTCAGCATCACAGGCAAAACCTTCCCCGGGAAAACGTATTCATTCAGGAACCGAGTTGTAGTCCCTTATGGGATGAGCCGCTTTGAAACGGAATTCGTACTTGAAAACCCAAAATTGTGGTGGCCGATGAATTATGGCGAACAAAATCTCTATCATTTGCAGATGGCGGTGTCGGACGCTAAAACAGGAGAGTTGATAGACAGCGCATCCGACTCCTTTGGCGTTCGCACGGTGCGGATGAAGCCTCTGGCGGGACAGAAAGAAAAAACCGACTACAAATGGCAATTTGTTATCAACGATGTTCCCCTGTTCATCAAAGGTGCAAACTGGTGCTGGCTCGACCCCATGTTGCAATGTGATCCTGAAAAATATGCGCACATGATTGAATTGGTTCGCCGGGCCGGAGTGCAAATGCTGCGGTGTTGGGGGGGCGGCATTATTGAAAGCGATCTTTTCTACGACCTGTGCGATGAAAAAGGCATCCTGATTTATCAGGAGTTTCCTTTTTGCTGGGGGCCGCCGGATTTTCCGCTGACGGATCCCGCTGTGATCGACCAACAGGTGTCTAGGGTGGTTAAGCGCAAGCGCAATCATCCAAGCCTTGTCATGTGGGGGGGCGGAAATGAAAATACTGCGATTCTAGGCAATGACGAAGGACTATTTCTGCTTGGCAGAAGATGCCGCCAGTACGACCCGACCCGACCGTTTCACCGAACCAGCCCCTGGGGTGGAAGCCATCATAATTGGGGCGTTTTCCACGGCGGGCTTCCCATTGACAGCGG
>JAFCZI010000331.1 GCA_019314425.1 Deltaproteobacteria bacterium
ACCCAGATAGGCCAGAATCCAGATATGGCAGAGGCATTCAGACTTGCGAATAAGGCTATGCAGCTGCAATACAAGTGGAATTCAGAACAACAGGATGACAGACCCCTTATCTGGAGACCGTTTCAGCTTGGCTTCATTCTGCTGACAGCTGTTTCAGTGGCGGATCCCAACCATCATGACCGCAGTATTATGGACCTCCTCTGGTTTCCGACAGGTGGAGGAAAGACCGAGGCATATCTGGCACTTATAGCATTCCTGTCATTTTACCGGAGGTTTTCAGCGAACGGTAATCCTGACAACGGCGATGGTGTGACAGCTGTAATGCGCTACACACTCCGTCTGCTCACAACACAGCAATTCAACCGTGCATCTTCAATGATACTGGCCTGCGAAGCAATCCGAAGAGGAGTTACAGGGGGTTCGAATAGAATTGCAGATCTTGGGAACAGTCCATTCTCAATTGGACTCTGGGTGGGTGGAGATGCCACTCCAAACAACTTTAAAGACGCTATGCAAAGCCTGCAGGGGGATGCTGGCATTTCTTCCCCTAAACAGCTGGCTGATTGTCCGTCATGTAAAAACCGTCTGAAATGGTACGCCGATAAAAAAACCAGTTCCATTCATGTACGGTGTGACAACCCCGAATGCATTCTTCATGAAGGCAAAACCCCCCTTCCCGTTTTCACTGTGGATGATGACATTTATCGAAAACGACCCACTCTTCTGATCGGGACAGTGGACAAATTTGCCCAGATTGTAAGAAAAAAAGAGATTAACACACTTTTCTCGATTTCCAGTGGACATCCACCAGATCTCATAGTGCAGGATGAACTGCATCTGATATCAGGTCCTCTGGGCACACTTGCCGGTCTGTATGAGGTGGCCATTGACCGGATGTTCACACATGAGGACATAAGGCCAAAGATAATAGGTTCCACAGCAACCATTCGGCGTGCTATCGAACAGGTGAGGGCACTGTTCAACCGGGATGCCTGTCAGTTTCCCCCTTCCGCAATCGATGCAGGTGACTCAGGATTTGCTGTGCGGGATTCAGATGCACCCGGAAAACTGTATACCGGGGTCACAACTGTTGGCAGGTCTGCCAAATTCACACTTCAGGCTGTCGCGGCTTCGCTGCTCCAATCGGCCTCAGGGAATCTAACCCCGGAAGGAAGGAATCACTATGGCACACTGGTATCATATTTCAATTCACTACGAGAACTGGGAGGCGCTCTTGTACTCATGCAGGATGACGTAAATGACAGTATTGCACTCCATGCAGAACAGCGTGATGAAAACAGAAGAATAATTGAGCTGACTGAGGAACTGACTTCCCGGCGAACTCAGGAAGAGATAAGGGATATGCTGGATGTTATGGCTATCAATGCTGATAAAGATGGTTCTCCGGATGTTGTGCTTGCCACAAACATGATGAGTGTGGGGGTAGACATCCCGCGACTTGGTTTGATGATTGTGAATGGACAGCCGAAAGGCATTTCTGAATACATTCAGGCCACAGGCCGTGTGGGACGTGGTCATGTTCCAGGTCTTGTGGTAACGGTTTTGAATAATGCCAAACCCCGCGATCGTTCCCATTATGAATCATTTGTATCCGGTCATTCTACGCTGTATCGTGATGTTGAACCAACCAGTGTGACTCCGTTTGCATCCCGGGCAAGAGATCGGGCATTGCATGCGGTACTGGTGGCACTGGTCCGACATCTGATCCCAGGAATGCTGGATGACCCTCCTGCACTCTCCCCGGAAATCATGTTGGAGATAGAAGCAATTATTGACGGCATCATTGCCCGGGCATCTTGGGTGGATCTTGAAGAAACAGCTGTTGGAAAGGAACTTCATGACCTGCTGGACAAATGGGAGAGTCGCAATCCAAAATATTATTGGTTGTATTGGAAGCCTAAGGAATCACTGCTTCAGGATGCCGAGAGAGCAGCCGCAATGCGTGCTCTGGGCCGGTTGACTGGGAGCGCATGGCCCACCATGAACAATCTGCGAAGTGTCGAACCGTCAACACGTTTTCGAATCGCACCAAAATTAAAAAATCCTGATGCGGAGGGTGATGGACATGGCCATAAATAAAATTGAGAATGAACTTGGAAATCTGAGGCGCAGCACGGTTGTGATGACATTCGGTCCGGGCTCAGTTGTTGACTTTCGGGCCGAAGGAGCACCGGTTTCAGCTGTTGTAGCCGGGCTTGAGGAATGGGACAGTTCATTCAGACCACCAGGGCTTGCAAATAGTCAGACTGTATTCGAGCCCCGTCTGCAACAACAGCTTGGGGTTGCTGGATTCCGGCTGCCTCCTGTTGTTGATGAGAGTTATAGAGACAGTGATGGCAATCCAGACAGACGTTCCTTGGTTGCGGTACGATTTCCAACCTGGTTGCAATGTCCCCAGTGCGATCGCATCGCCCCCTCCTATCGGTGGTCATCTGACCCAGGAAAGGCATCCAGCTATTGTTCCCGATGCACTGCAAATAGCCCCGGACAGCAGCAGGTTCATGTAATTCCAGTCAGGTTTGTGATGGCCTGTGAGGCCGGTCACCTTGATGAGTTTCCATGGAACTGGTGGCTGGATCATAATCCAAACTGCAAAAAGAATAATAATGTCCTGAAGCTTCAATCAAAAGGTCCAGGCCTTTCAGGTCTGATTCTTAGCTGTCCTGAGTGCAAAGCTTCAAAATCAATGGATGGGATTTTCAATGTACACAATTGGAAAGGATTACGCTGCAATGGTAAACGGCCATGGCTGGGAACTG
>JAFCZI010000332.1 GCA_019314425.1 Deltaproteobacteria bacterium
CTATGATGCCTTAATTTATTATGACAAGGCCATCGAGGATCTTGACCGTCTTGACGGGGCAGAAGCAGACTGGCTGCTGCTGGATGCGACCCTTGAGTTCGCCCAGGTATCGGTGAGCGAGGCCGACTCCTCAAAGGCCATTACGTATATCAATAAGGCTCTTAAACGGGACGACAGCAAGGGATTCGAGCCGTATCGGGCATTGTTGAAGATGTATCTGGGCCGGCACGAATTTATTCTTTCCGATTTCACATCCGCCATGGAGCACTTTGAAGAAGGCTGGGAAATGGCGAGGCAGATCAAAGACGAACCCATGAAACAGGCCGCCAATCTACAGGCCGTATTTTTTTTCTTCTGGCAGGGACGGTACCGGGAAGCATTGGAGTTAGCCGAAGAATTCGTCCCTGAGGTCGACCGGGCGTCACATACGGGACTTCCACTGTTGCAGCGCGCACTATTTGGGACTGGAATGGTATACCGGGGAGAAATCTCACAAGGTTTGGGTATGGCGAGATCCGCGGTCAGTATGGCTCAAAAGGCGGGGAATACAACGGTTAGCTGTACAGCCACGGTGTTTTTGGGTCATAATTACATCGTCATCGGGCGGTATAAAGAGGGTGTCGAAATTCTGGAATCTGCTTTGAAATTAACAGAAGATGGGGAAAACATCACAACCAGAATCGGCACTCTTCTGACACTGGCCGAAGCTTGCCATAAACTGGGCAACAACAAACGTGCGCTGACTTGCCTGGAGGAATTTCAGAAGCTGAGCCATGAGTCCGGATGGCACTTCGGATGGGTTCCCCAAAAACTGGATCTAAGCTGGTTTATGGAACAGGGAAGGCTGCCGCAGCTTGAAGGCTTCAGTCTCGAAGATAGAATCGCCGATGCCTTAAGCAGTCCGAACGTTTTTGCGAAAGGCATGGGATACCGCTACAAGGCTCTGATGGCAAAAAAGGCGGGGCGACCCGATTTGGAGGTATTTAATAACTACAGCAAAGCCCTGGAATGGCTGGAGGTTTCCGGACACAAAATTAGTATCGCAATCGTCAAACTGGAGCTGGCCGAGGGTTTTCTGGACAGGGGTGATGAGGAAAAAGCCAGGGCCTTTTGCAAGCCGGCCATTCAGTTTCTGCAGGACATCAATCCGGACCTGATTCCCAAAGAATTGCGGCACTTGAAACAGGCTTTTCGAACCACTGAAGAGATGCTCCGGGAAATACTCCAACTCGGCCAGGAGCTCGTGACCATCCGAGACAAAAGAAAGCTGGTGGCCCGTATTATCTCAGCTGCCAGCCATTTCACCGGGGCTGAACGGGGCGCTATATTTCTGGCAGACAATAGCACAGACAACGTTGTGTTGCATGGCTCCATCAACCTGACATCCGAACAGATTGAGTCACCCATTTTCAACAAATCCATGAAAAGCGTCATGGAAGCCGTCCGCACTGGTGAGACGCAAAAAATGAATTTCGACCCGGGATCTGAACAAGAAACGTCGGCTGATGATTCAATCCATTCCTGTATATGCATCCCCATGTTTTTGCGAAATAGTGTTTTTGGCGTTCTCTACCACGATCATCTGGACTCGCGAAAGGGTTTTAAGGAAACGGATCCGGAGGTGTTGAACTATTTTGCAACCCAGGCGGCCATTGCCCTGGATAATGCGCAGACGTATCACGCGCTGGAAGAGATGGTAGAAGAGCAAAAGGAGCAGAAGCAATACTACAAGGATCAATACCTGAAGGATATGGGATTCGAAAACATCGTTGGTAAGAGCGAGGCTATCCAACAGGTGTTTCACCATATCGAGTCGGTGGCGGCTACCGATTCGACGGTATTAATCCAAGGTGAAACCGGGGTCGGCAAGGAACTGGTGGCCCGCGCCATACACGACAACAGTTCCCGGAAATCAAAGGCTTTCGTCAGTGTCAATTGCAGCGCCTTTGCGAAAAGCCTGATTGCCAGTGAACTGTTTGGCCATGAAAAAGGGGCCTTTACCGGTGCTTTTGAAAGGGTGCACGGACGTTTTGAGCTGGCTGATGGAGGCACCCTCTTTCTGGACGAAATAGGCGATATCCCCCATGAGGTTCAGGTCCGATTGCTGCGGGTTCTTCAAGCCAGGGAGTTCGAAAGAGTGGGGGGGCATGAAACTCTCCAATCCGACTTTCGCCTCCTGGTCGCTACCAATCGGAACCTCGAAAAAGAGGTGCAGGCAGGACGGTTTAGAGAGGACCTGTTCTTTCGATTGAACGTATTTCCCATCCTTGTCCCGCCCCTGAGAGAACGAAAAGCGGATATCCCTCTGCTGGCTTACCATTTTCTCAACATCTGTACAAAAAAACTGGGTAAAACTGTCGAGACCATTTCAAAATCAGACCTGGATAAACTGGTGGACTACCATTGGCCGGGAAATATCAGAGAGCTGGAAAACATCATGGAAAGGGGGGTGATCCTGTCTTTGGGGACAGAACTGAACCTCCCGGATATCGATGTTAACACGACTGGAATCAATCCTGATTCAGCTATCACAACCCTTGAAGAGAACGAACGCAGCCATATCCTGCGGGCACTGAAAAAAACCAGCGGAAAAGTAGCCGGCCGCGGTGGGGCGGCCGGAATTCTGGGAATTAATCCCAATACCCTTCGTCATCGTCTGAAAAAGTTGGGAATCCACAAAAACGGACAGGACATTTATTCTATCAAAGCATAAAAAGGCCGGGAATGACGGCTACCATTTTACCCCGTATTCACTCCATATCATCTTCATCACTTG
>JAFCZI010000079.1 GCA_019314425.1 Deltaproteobacteria bacterium
CGGGTCGAGAAGTACAACCAGCTGCTCCGTATTGAAGAAGATCTGGGAATTGCGGCCGTCTATGCGGGCAAGGACGCTTTTGTGCGACCCGTGCGCTTCTGAGTATTCAAAGGGAGGAAGATCCAAATGAAAAAAGGGGCTTTATACTGGGCCGAATGGGCCGAGAGGGGAATCTACTGGGCTGTGGGTACGCTGCTCATTGTCGTAGCGGTTATTTTCCTCGTCTTCATTGTCGTGGAGGGCATACCCCTCTATTTCAAGGGAGAATTCGCAACGGCAACCATCAAGCTCTTTGACCAGGCCCTGCTCACACTCATGCTTGCCCAGGTCGTCTACACCACAGTTGCCTTCCTTAAGGTTGGCACACTTCAGGTGGAACCCATTCTCGTGGTGGGCATTATCGCATCGGTGCGGCGCATCCTGGTGCTGACGGCCGTGGTGGCGGGCACAGCCGGTAATGTGGGGGCATCCCTGACCTTCCGGCAGGACATGGTGGAAATCGGGCTGCTCTCCGTTACCGTATTCATTTTAGCGGTGGCCATCTATCTGGTCCGCAAATCCAAGAGTTTTCCGCCTTCAGGTGAAGAATAAGAGCGTCAGGCCGCAGTTCAGCAGCCTTCAGATAGAGCTCCGCTCTTAAACGGTTGCCAAACCACAATGAATTTTCAGAAAGGAGAGCCAATTTCAAAATGTTCAATTTTGTTCGAGGTCAAGGAAGGCGAAAATTTTAACCGCAGGAATATATTGGATATTTCGAGGATTAACCCGTTTTATTAAGAACGGGTGAGCTTGACGCAGAGATCGGGCAAAATGGGACGTTTTGAAACTGGCTCAGGAGTATCCGGTTTATAATTGATCACCGTAGGGGACCCGTTCCAGGATCTCTCCAAATCGTTCCCCACCAATGGAAAAGTGCCGGTAATGATCCAGGCACCGATCCAGCGTTTCCAGAACCTGGGCAGGCGTGTAAATGGACGACAGCGCCTCCGCCAGCTTGGGATGCCTTCCCAATTTGCCCCCCAGAAGGATTCGATATCCCTTCTCCGCCGAGACAAGGGTTCCGGTAGGGCATACCCCGATACATTGTCCGCAAGCCAGACATCCGGATTCATCAATCCGGACCGCGTCCCCCTGCAAGACGATGGCCTCTTCTTTGCAGATCGCTTCGCAGGCCCCGCAAGCGCTGCAAGGTTCTTTGGACACCTTGGGCCTTTCGGCTCCCAGCAGTCCGAAATCCGCTATTTGGGGGCGGGAACACCCGTTGGGGCAATCGGAAACCGACACCCGGAATTCATGGTGCATCTTTAAAGGCCCTTTTACTTTCTCCTGCAAAAAACTTCGGAGGTTTTTCCCCTCCAGAACCGTTCCCATCTTTTCCGGAAGGCCTTCGGTATGGCACGCACGGTTGGGGCAGTCCCCGGCGCCAAAACAGGTTTCGATCCCGTACCCCTTCACTTCCTGTTCCCTTTTGGTTGAGAACTGTTCCTGGCTTTCGTTCATGTGGCTCATGTTTACCGTACCGGTGCCTTTTGATCGGGCCTCGTCTTCCACGCGTTTTTTGACCCGCTTTCTGACGAAAATATGTGAGCAGGCCAAAATAGGCGAAGATGGGGTGCTGGCCGAATATTTACACCCACCGGACCTCAGTTTAAGGCATCCAGGAGCTTAAATGCGGCACCGGGACTGACGCCTATGCTCCCTGACACAGAGCTGGAACTCTTTTTTGTGGTGATGGATCCGTCCGAATTGTAATGGGTGGTGCTTGAGCTGGTTTTGCCAAGCGTGGTGCTTTTTTCGTATTTCGGCCAATGAACTTCCCCTAAAGCCCTCAGTACTTTTTTTGAATTGATTTGCTGCGGCGAAAAGCGTTCAGCGGGATCTTCGATTGTTTGCCCGGGTTGTACGGTGTCCTCTACCTGCCATTCGCCTCTGCCGATTCGGTCGGCGCGATAAGTTTTGTAACTCTGCTGACCTTGATATTTTGAAGCGAGTGAAAAATTCCTTATCAGGCGATTTCCCCTTTTAATGGCGTCTTCGGGAATGACGGCAAATGTTATGTTTGATGCGTTGTTTGTCCAGCTCGTAGTCTCGCCGGTCTTAGAAGTTTCAAGGGCGTTTTCCAGCAGTTGTTCGTCGTGAGCGTCCATTTGAGACAGGGGGGACATCGGATTTGATTTGGCCTGCGCCGCTTCCGCTTCTGTTGTTGTTTGTTGAAAACCCTGAACAGGGGACAAGCAAACACTGACTGCGGAAGGTATGAGGATATAGGCCTGGCCAGTCATCTCCTGGTCGTTAATGGATTGTACGCCACTGTTTATCCCCTGGGCCACGTTGTTAAAAAGAGAACCCGTGGTTACCCCCGAGTTGATGGCGTTCAAAAGAACTTCTTCCTGCTGGTACTTGCGTTTAATGATAACATCCCGTTGTTGATAACCTTTTTTTGTAAGCGTCAGGATATGATCCTGAGTGCATACAAGGTCCAGCGTGCAGGGCGTTGTTTGTTTTTCGCGACCGTCAACATGTACCTGTGCGCCTGAAGGATTTGTTGACACAGGGATTGCCTGAGTTTTTATCATGGAACCGCAGGCTGTGAGAAAAAAAAGAGTTATGATTAAGGGAAAAAATCGAAGCATTTTTATAAGTCTCCTTTACAGTGTGTTGTCATCAAAAAATGGGTTTTTGTCCGTATCTTTTTGCCAAGCCCTTACCAAGCGACACGGTATCAAAGAAAAAAGAGGCTCCCCCTTTCCTTGCAGTGTTCATAAAATTCCTTGAAACAGGCATTGTTCCCAAGATCCTTCTCACTGTCGGGAATGGCGGAGAAAAAAGATTTGCTGCCAACCACGATGAGCTTTTTCCTCGCTCTGGTGATGACCACGTTAAATCGGTTAGGATTGTTCAGGAACCCTGACATCATACTGTCTCGATCCGATGTTGTAAATCCGAAAATGATCACGTCCCTTTCCGCGCCTTGAACCCGCTCCACCGTGTCAATGAGGGGCAGTTCATGCCCTGTTTTCTCAAGCAAACCGGAAAGACGGGCGGAGATGCTGTTGTTCTGAGCGCGATGGGGGGAGATCAAGGCGATTTGCTCCGGTTGAACGGAAAAATGGGTGATCAATCGGCAGGCAATGCGGGAAATGATATCGGCTTCCGGCGCACATTCCTGATGGTGTCGGCGATGATCCATGATTGCGAGGGTTACGGGTCGGTCCGGATCAATCAGTTTATCTATTTTGTTATCGGAAATTTCGTCTTTCAGGGCGAGTCGTGAACCGGCGTTTTCAGGGGCGGGATGAAGGGCGCCGTTGTACCAGGTGTGGCTCGGGAACCGACAGAGTTCGCGGTTCATTCGGTAGGTGACATTCAGACGGACGCGATTTTCGGTGTTGTTAGGCCGAGAGAGATGCTCAAGAATTGATTTTCGAATGTCCAACGGTTTTTCGCCCGGCGAAAGGGGCTCTGTATCGTCCCTTTCATCACGACCCAAAACAATGGGAGGCAACTGTTTAACGTCCCCCAGAAGGAGATAATTTCCCTTTCCATAGGCCAGCGTAAGCGCCGCTTGGGGAACCAGCATCTGGGAGGCCTCATCCAATGCCATCCAGTCGAAATACGGGGGGAAATGGCCGTTGCGGCTGTCAAAAAGGTTGTAGAGTCCGTATCCGGTAGCGCCGAGAATCAGGTATCGGCGGCTGAAAACATCTTCGGGATCATTGGAGGTTTCAACGCTGAAGGGATCGTCGTCTTTTGCGGGTTCATCGGGTTTGCCCCACTTAATTAACCGTGCGGGAAAGCCTTCCAGGTTGAACTGTTTCAACAACCGCGCGATTTTTAGAAGGGCATTGTCGATGGCCTGGTGGGTCAGGGCGCTCAGAGCGATGCGCAAGGGTTCTCCCGATTCATGGGCGTGAAGGACGAGCGCGATCAGCATCCAGCCCAGAAGATGGGTTTTGCCGGTTCCGGGAGGTCCGTCAATGAGACTCAGTTGATAGGAGAAAGGGAGTCCCATGGCTTGCCTCTGTGCGGCATTGAGTTCAATCATGGAACTGTTTCGTGCGAGCCATTTCCCTATCCAGGGTGAGGAATTTTGATACTGCGCGCGGGGGTGTTTGTCCCGCAATATGCGTGAAAACGGATGCTCATCCCGGCTCAGAACGGCTTTGACCCCGTGGAGCAGTTTGGGGGTGGTCCAGTCTTCCGCATCCTCTTCCAGAGAATAATGAATACGTCGGTTCAAGGCCAGGTGTCCCTGCCGGGAGCCGATGGACAGGGTTTTTCCGGTTGGGGCATAGCGGTTCAGGATAACGGAAAACCCGCTTTGAAGGTCACGCGTCCCTTGAAACACCAGTTTCAAAAAATCCCCTTCCCGGAATTTGGATGTGCCATTGTTATGGATTACGGAAAAGTTGTATCGGAACTTTCCTTCATGGTCCAACTCTTTTCCTGTAAAGCGAAGCGGCCCCATGGCCCGGAAACGATCCACCCGCTCCTCCAGGGAATATGCCTGCAGCGACAGAATATCTTCCTGCCTTAAACGCTGCTCTTCTTTCACGAATTGGATATATGCTTTGGATGGATTTTCTTTTTTCGGCCCTGTTTTCCACTCCTCCTGCTGCCGGTTGCTTATCAGGTGGTCCATGAGCCATTTTCTTAAGTGGTCGCAGAACAACAGGGCATCTTTCAGTTCAACATCATATGGGTCCCCGTGAAACAGACTGAGGGGCCTTTTCAGGGCCGGCGCCAAACCCAGAACGTGATTCAGGGAATAGAGGGTGAGTTCCCCGGGGATGGGAAGCGTGAAATGGTTTCTGAACCCATGGCGAAGATCAGTCCAGTGGTTTTGAACCATGTCTGCGATCAATTCATGTTCTTCCGGACTTCCCATCTCCCCGGCCCATTCAAGAAGCAGGGACGGGGTTCTGTTGCCAAAGGAAAACACATGCGGCCCCTTGCCGTTTTTTACGGCCTCCTTCCAGATGGCCAAAAACATTGCGAAATCATGCCACGCCGATTTCTTGTGGGTGTCGCTTGTTTGCATTTCCCAGGTGTGAACCTCCGACTTGCCGTTTTCATTTGCAACCCTAAACCCCAGGGTCGGGTTATGGGAAGGCACTGGTCCGGGGACTGCCAGGAGAATTATGGGTGTTGAGATATTGGATGGAAAAAGTTGCGTAATTTTGTTGTTCAGTAAAATATGATGGTTTGAGAGAGCGTTGATTCCGGACTTCAGTTGTTTATGCGTATGGGGCGGCATGCGATCCGGTTCGATCCCCGAGGCCTCCAGCCACTGTTTGGCCCGGTCCATGCTTTTGAGGTCCAGCGTTCTCAGTTGATCCAGTTGTCCGGGGGACAGGTTTGGCAAAAACTGGATGTCTTCACGGCTCAGGGCTTCCTGATAGCAGAAGTTGAACCATTGGCAATAAGCGCAATGGCGCTTGAGTTGAAACCCTGCCGCCCGCGCATTTTTTGATAGAATGGCATCCAGGTTTTGAATCAATGCCGGGAAAGCCGCCAGATACGGATGCAAATCGAATTCGTGCTCCACCATTTTCCCCGTCTTTTTTTTATCGGGCAACACCAGAAATCCTCGGTTTGAGATGGCGACGGATTCATTTATTTCCCGTGATGCGATCATCTTTTTAAGCAGAAAGGCGTAGAAGGCCGTCTGCCACTTGTGGTGAAATCGGGGGGCAGGGCTGTTCTTGATTTCTCCCACAGTGAGTGCCCACATGTTCTTTTCCCGGGAAAGTCGGATGAGGTCGGGAATGCCGATGCCGTCCACATCCTGGAACAGGGTGTTTTCATGGAGCACGCCCTGAGAAAGGTAACGGGGGCCGGCGCTTTCCCCGATCGGCATTTTCAACAATTTCTTTAGACCCTCAACCGTTTCCCGATGCCGAAGTTCCATGGATCTGAAATTTCCATTGGCATCCCTTTCGGGTATGCGGACCATGGTTGCGCTATTGTCCTGTAAATGGGCCATGACGGTGTCTTCAAATTGACGGCCTTTGTTAATACGGTCATCCGCCGCCGCCCTGTCAAGTGGGGGCGGGGAGGGCGGCAGATGATGAACCGGCACAAAATGAAGACGCAGGAAGCGCTCGCACTGAAGATGCCTGAAATACCCCGCCAAAATGCTGCCGGTGAGCGGACGGTTCGAGTGGGTCGCGCAATTGAGGGAAACTTCCGGCATGGGCTTCAGACGTTCTTTTTCCAGATCGAGAAGCGGTTTGCCTTTTGCCGGTATTTCAATAGGGCCGGGGGTATCTGGTTTATCCTCACTGAGCCCCCGTTCAAGAAAATCCAGGCTGCCCGAGAGAATTTCGGATGATTTTTCGCGATAACGCAAAAAGAGGGTCATCACGCGCTCATCAAAGAGGAAATCCGCCATTTCCGCCATATGCAGTTCTTTCGGCAGGATGCTGCAGAACCGGTTTAAGGGGAATGAGGCCCTGAGAAGTTTGAAGTTCTGTTCCGTCCATGAGACAAGGTCCTGTTTCACCAGGGGCAGGGGAAGTTTGCTGAAATCAACCCGGTGGGAACAATCCACGCCCACAGCATCGGAAGCCACAAACACATCTTCCGACTTGGCGGCACGCAGGTGGTTCCTGATGGTCCATCGCAGGATGAGATTGCCCACAGACCCCATGTACGTCAGATACCGGTAAAAGCCGTTCGGGCTTAAAATGACCTCAATACCGTTTTTGAGTACGGCGGCGTTTTGAATTTTTCTCCGCTCCCTTTCAAGCAGAGCACGGGTTCGCGAAAAGAGCCCTTTTTCATCATGTTTCGAACGCTTGACTACTTCCCGAACGGATTGGGCCACTTCGTATGAAATTTGCTGCCCGGGCCCGAGCCAGAATATTTCCTTGTTGTCCGTGCGGGTTGATGGGAGGGCCAGGACCCGCCCAGCGCCTTTGGCATGGATGATTTCAGCGATGCAAAGCCTTTTTCCTGCCAGATTGACCCTATCCCCCGGTTCCAGTTGCTCCACGACCGCCCGAGGAATATCGGCAATGGTCTTTTTGCTCAACTCCAGGGAATAGTCTTCTTCAGCCGGAGGGAAATTGCTCCATATACCGTATTCAAAAAGGCAGTTATAGTATTGCCATCCGCCTTGGAACAGGCCGTTGACAGGTCCCCTGGACAACCAGCCCGTTTTTTTCATGGTTTTGAAAATTTTGTCCAGATCCCGGCTTTCTTCCGGGAACAAATCTTCCATGGCGCCGGGTGTTATGCGCTGTTTTTCATAAATGCAGCTAGCCGTCTGTTGGCCCAGAACACTGATCAATTTTCGAGGCAGGGGCCTTTCCACCTGTCCCCGTTTTGCCAGGGCGAGAAGGCCCAAAAAGCGGGTCAACTGTTCACCCGCTTTTGCTCCCCGGCAGATGCCCCAGAAAAATGTTTTTTCAATGCGTCGGTTGGCGCGGCCCACGCGCTGAAGAAAGGCGGAAACCGAATCCGGGGGTTCATAGAGCACCACCGCATCCACATCGCCCACGTCGATTCCCAATTCAAGGGTGCTGGTGGCCACGCACAGGGCATGGGGGTTTCGGCGGAAATTCCGCTCGACGACTCGCCGTCTTTTAGGTTTGAGATTGGAATAGTGAAGGCCGCAGGCGCCGCTGAAACACCCCTGTTGTCCCAGAAGGGCAAACAATCGGTCGCAGGCGCTGCGACTGTTGGCAAAGAGCAGAATTTTTCGGTATCCGAATGAACGGTAGAGGTCGTCAAAAAGGGCGATGAGTTCTTCATCTTCATTTTTGAGATGAACCAGGTGGGGCACAATCTCTTTGCGCACGTCTTCGGAAAGGTGAACGACGGTGGACGAAAAATCAAAAAACCGGGCGATTGAATCCATGTCGGCAATGGTGGCGGACAGGGCGATTTTTTGAAGGGGCCCGCCCGCTCGGCGTTCAAGCCGTTTGAGTACCAGGGCCAGTTGGCGGCCCCGGTACTGGTGTACCAGGGGATGGACCTCGTCAATGACGGCCATGCTCACCCGTGAAATGAATTCCCTGAAGTTGGGATTCCGGCTTCCCAGGAGTACGTCCAGGGATTCTGGCGTGGTGATAATGATGTGAGGGGTTCGACCGCCGCTTCGTTTGATATCGCCGGTGCGGACCCCAAACCCCAGCCCCAGGCGCGGGGTGATGATGGGGGAAAGCCGGCGCTTCAGGTCAAAGGCCAGTGCCCGGGTGGGAACCACATATACCAGGCGGTCCATGCCACCCGACTGAAAGACCCGTTCCAGGCAAGGGGCCAGAACCGCCTCGGTTTTGCCGGAACCGGTTCCGGATTGAAGGATCAGATCTTTTCCCTGAAGGATCGGATCGATGGCCCGAACCTGAAAGGGAAAGAGCGATGGAAAAGCCCCGTAAAAGGCGCGAAAGGTGTTGGGCAGTTTGAGGAGCGGAGAACGCATTTAGGGGACGCTCCTTGATATGTTGGTTAATTGCTTTGTAATAGATTTAATTTATTTTTCTTTGCAATCTTTTCGCCACGGGTTGCTGATTGACTTACTGTGGGCTGGGATATTTTTAAGCGTTTTGATAATTCCACCATACTCATGCCAAGTTCCCTTGATGCCCAGAAACAGACTAAACTTCTCGCCTGTACCCGATGGGGTTGTCTGCCTGAAGATAATACTTCAGCCTTGTTAACTCCCAATACTTCAGCCACGCGATCAAC
>JAFCZI010000333.1 GCA_019314425.1 Deltaproteobacteria bacterium
TTTTAAAAAATGTAACCTCTATAATAACAGCACGTTACGCTATGTCGGAATTTTTTGACACAATCCAGCGTCAAGCCCGTTCCGGACTTTTTGCAGTTTTCAGTGAGTTTCTCACCTTTTGTGAACTCTACACCTTATCGTTACGTTTATCCGGCATGCGACCCTGCTGGCCGTCACCCATCATCCCTTATCCAGGTTGTAAAGTTCAGTGAGAGGCCCAGTATTGTCCCCCACGAGATCCAAAATGGCCCCAACGTTGTTACTCGAGCTCTCTCACTGATAAACTTGCATGCTTTTATATGTAAAACGACAACTACATTTCCCCTCAGAAGAGAATCAAGACTCTCACTCGATTGATTGCTTATTCTGAAGAACATCATTCCAGTCCTGGCCTTCCCGGGGCGGCAAATCTAACGTAAATGACACCCCTGAATAACGCTCCTGGAATTGTTTGATATATTTTTTTCCTACTGGGTCGTTGTCAAAAGCAAGAAAAATATCCATTTTTTCGGAACTGTATTTTTTTATCAGACCATCAATCAACTCCCATTGAAAACGGCTAATCTGGCCGCCAATTGCAAAATACCTGGTTCGGTCTTTTTTATCATGGCGCAGTTTGGCATAGGAAAGTGCGTCAATTGGCGCTTCGCAAATCACGGCCCTTACATCACCTTCTTTCAGGGTACTCCTCCACAGCCCTTTACGACCTCCTTTCGTGTAACATTTGAAATTATGATTCCGCTTTTCAATACCCGCTATCCCCTCAAAATCAAAGTATGGGAAACAAGCATTCCGATACCGATCAACTCTTACGGCATTGGCAAATCGACCGGCCAAAATGGATTCAAGGCCAATACCCCGGCTCTCCAAGTAATCATGCTGCCTTGTAATGGGTGTGGTGTCAGCATATTCCCAAGCCACCTTTTGGCGGTCCTTGGTGGCTGATCGAGGATTCGGTAAAGGGGCAGTATGGGAAAAAGAATTAACATTGCAGCATAACGCTTTTCTCAGCTCTTTTCTTGTTTGGCCAAGATTGCAGCCGGTGTGCTGCATTACAAAGTCAAGAATTGAACCACCTTTGCCGCGCCTGAAATCATAGTAAACCCAATGCCCATCATGGCCCCGGCTCACTGCGATTTTGCCATCATCAGCCTGGCGCCTGAGTACTACACATGTCTTGCTGGACTGGCTACGGTCAAGCTCAGTGTAATCGTGGGCCGGTGCATATTCCATCAGGCTAATCTCTTTCTTAAATCGTTCAAGTTCCTCCATTTCAACTCCGGCTGTCTCATGCTGCCCATTCCGCAATGATGTCGTTTGACTGCCGTCTCCATGGCCCCACTTTCTGATAGTGTGGAAATTATCCTGTGTAAACCCACGGCTTTACCGGAGGTTCTTGGCTGATTTGGCCGTCTATAATGTTACTTTCAAGTATTCAGGATTGAACGGTTCCCGCTTTTTCATTAAGGTCCACGCGATCACCAGGAGTTTGGCTGCCAGTTTGACCCTCATTTTTGTCTTGATGCCTTTTTCACGGGATCTTTGACGGAGCTTTTCCGTAAAGTAGGCGACAAAGAGTTGATTGCGGGAAGAAGCGACCAGAGCCGCCTGGTACAGGGCATAACGGAGGTCGGCTTTGCCTTTTTTCGAGATCACTGCCGTGGCATACCCTGAACTTTTTCCGCTACGGTTTGCATTGAGATCCCAGCCTGAGAGCTTTATCACCTGTTTTGCATTATCAAACCGAAATGGGTTGCCGATAGCCCCTAAAACCTTCGATGAAATGTCTTTGCCAAAACCAGGCATGGTGAGAAGATATTTGTACTCAGGAAAATCCAAGCAAATTTCTTCAATCTTTTCTTCGACTTCCAAAATGGATTCGCGGACATGTTGAAGTGCTTCCACCATCATTTTTGCCTCAAACTGAACAGTTTCCCCGGCATTACAACCAATGGATTCAAATGCTTTTTCCCAGATCAGCTTCACGTGCTCTCGTTGCCTTATCGTACGTTTGCCTGGCGCGACCAAACGAAGAAATTCTTCGTACTCCAGCCCGGATATCACCGAAGGTTCCAGACACCATTTCACCACGCTAAGGCCGCTGGCTGACATTCGGGTAAAGTAAGGATCCAATTCAGGAAAATACTGAGCAAGCAAATGATTCCGAATCCGTACTCTGGTTCCATGTTCCTGTTTTTTCAGCCGACGTTTAAAAGACAGCAGGTTTCGAAGTTCACGAATTGGCATGATCGGATATTCGTAAAACAAACATTTGCCTTGAGAAACCAGATCCGCCACATTGGCCGCGTCTTTTGTATCATGCTTATCCCAGCGCCCGTCCAATAATTCACGGTTTCTCTTGACGGCCGTGCCTGCCACAAGCACCACATCAAAACCGCTTTTAATCAAATGTTCTCCCAGAGGTTTGTGGTAATTGGCGGTCGGTTCAAGGCCAAACACCACTTTATTCAGGTTATTCTTAACTTTGGCCGCTTCAACATACGTGTACAATTTCTCATATCCCTGCAAATTGTTATTAAAAACCAACCGCTTCAGGAGTGTTTTACCCCTGGCCGTTCCAAGAAAAGCATGATGATTATCCTTGGCCACATCAATGCCTACAATCAAATATTCATTGGATCCACGAATCTCTTTCCGCAATTGACGGAAACGCTCCAACCTGGTAGTCTCTACACCGTCCATTTGAAACCTCCTTTTTAAGTTAAAGTTGTTTGCTAAAGCGACTTCATCTTA
>JAFCZI010000003.1 GCA_019314425.1 Deltaproteobacteria bacterium
CAAAAAATAATCTACGCATCCTGCTTGCCCTTTTGCCCGTTTTCTACGTTGTGATAACAGGCACATAGTAGGGGCACGATGCGTCGTGCCCCTACCACCTGCCATCACCCTTGAAAACGAACAAAAGTTCTGCACGATATGCGTATATTATTTTCTTCCAATTCCCTAATCAATAAAAAAAAACGACAGACAGACCTGTTCATGGACCTACCTGCCGTTCATGATCCTCTGCTTTCACCGAGAAAACTACGCTTTGGGTGTTCCCATAGCCCTCTCGAACATGTCCATATCCCAGGTTTTGCATTCCGCGATATCCTGTCGGAACTTCAGAAAATTGATGGTATCCTGACCCGTGATCTGCTTGGTATTGAAAGCGCCGAAACCCAAGAAAGCTTCTCCGCCCATGTTGGCCGCCAGCCAGTGCCGGTTGTAGTTCTTGGAGGAATCCCAGAAGAATTTTTTCTTGGCACGGATGCTGTCGATGGATTTAATCAGGCAACCGGGAAACAGGTTGGCAAAGGTCCATACGATCCTGTCCACTTCTTTGTCCAGCAACTCAAAATCCGCATTGGGCTGATGTTCTTTTACAAGCGCACGGGCTTCCTTGGCCTCGGAACCGGATTTGTACTCACCGTAGACCACTTCGCCATTGTCCACATACTTGTCGGTAATAATCATGGGGTTTCTCACCCATTCGCCATCGATCTTCAAAACCGGAACAACCTTGCTGATAAGGGCTTTGTCTTTCATTTTGTAGGCGGACCACATCTCGCAGGAGACACAGTTCCACATAGCGTCTTCAATTCCCATATACCATGGCAGGAAGTCGGAGGCACCACCATCGGGGGCTGATCCGTGTTTGGGTCCCGCCTGTCCGAAAATGGCCAGATCCGAAGAAATGGCGATGTCGCAGGCCATGCCGATTTCCTGACCGCCAGCGACGCGCATGCCGTTAACCCGGCTGATGACCGGTTTTTTGCAGGCCAAAATGGCGTCCACCATATGGTTGAACAGTTCCATGTACTGACCGTACTCATCACAGCGCAGGCTGTAGAATTCGCTGTATTCCTTGGTATTGCCGCCCGTACAAAATGAATAGGGGCCCGTACCGGTGAAGATCACCGCAACGACGCTGCGGTCTAAAGAGGCGTTTTCAAAACCCGCGATGACCCCTTTGACCATCTCCGTAGTATAGGAGTTGTACTGTTTGGGGTTGTTCAATCGAATCCAGGACACATAAAGTCCATCCACCACATTGCCCTTAGGATCTGTCAAAGGGCGTTTTTCATAGACCACGCAGGGCGCTTCCGTCCCCCAGTGAACATCCGTGTGAAGTGCGTGATCCTTCATTCCATCTTCTCTCGGCATCCATTCCAAAGCCATAATCTCTTCTCCTTTACTTTTTCCATTTCTATTTTATCGTTGTGTTGTCCATTGCGTACAGCCGACCCGAAACATCCTAAAAATCGGGGGTCAGCACGATGCGCTTCATGGGTGGCGTCTTGTGAGCCTCAGCAAATGTCTCAGCAATCGTACTCATGGCGCGGATTTCGACAAACTCTTCCATGTTAATTTTGCCGCTCAGGACCATATCGAGGACAATGGGGTAGTACTCGGGGAGACATCCCCAGGTACCGATAATCTCGGCATCAAAGGCCATCAGACGACCAATGGCGTATTCTGTCTTGGCCATACCGAATCCCACCACAATCAACTTTCCGGTGAATCCAAGCAGGGTCAACGCAATCTCCTGACCGCCCTTTACCCCGGTCACTTCAAAGATCTTCCAGCCAAAATTGGGCAGCCCGTTTTCTTTGCATAGCCCCTTGAATTCCTTGGATACGGTCCTGGCATCCTTGTCAGTCGAGTTGATGACGAAATCGGCGCCAAAGTTGAGAGACCGGTCCAATTTTTCCTGATTTCGCGCGATCCCAACGACGGTATTTGCGCCCAATGCCTTGGCGACCTGCCCCATATACTGGCCCACACCGCCGGTAATGCCGACTATCACGACATTGTCGCCCGGCTGCAGATCGGCCCTTTTAGCTGCCTGGTAAGGCGTGGTCGCCGCATCAGCGACAACGGCCAGATGGGAAAGGGGTATATCACCTCGCTTCTTGACTTCGCAAAGATCAAGGCTCGGCACGGGGATATGGCTTGAAAAACCGCCATAGAGACCGATACTGTTACCTGGCATTTTCTGTGCGAGACACCGGTTTCCCCGGCCGGTCTTGCAGAGGAGGCACTTCCGACAGGGCATCACCGCAGGAATAATGACTTCCTTTCCCAACCACTTTTCGTCTCCGTCAACAACGGTACCGGAAATTTCGTGACCCAATGTCAAAGGCGGCTTTGAGACCGTCGGCACGCCATCATAAAAATATCCAAGGTCCGTGTGACAAACACCGCAACCGGCCACTTCAACCAGGACCTCGCCTGCTTTAAGCGCGGGCACGGGTATTTCGGTTTTTTCCAATTTGCCCGGGGTAACGTCACCGGTTTCCCGATCGCGTGTTGTGGGCTGAACCATCTGCCAGGTTTGAATTTTGTCAGGTATTGCCATTTTTATCCTCCTTACGGGTTATTGTTTTTAGGTGTTTGAATTACCGATTCACGACTAAATCATCCCATAGCCCCCATCAACACAGAGCAACTGACCGGTGATATAATCACTGTCGCCTGAAGCCAGAAATACGAAAGCCGGAGAAATGTCTTTGGGCTCGGCAAAACGCTTCAAAAGGATTCGGTTCATATAGATTTCTTTCAGCTTTTCGTCTGATCGAATCTTTTCCGTCATATCGGTGTTCACAATGCCCAGGCTGATGACATTGCAACAGACATTGTATCGGGCCAGTTCTCGCGCAATGGACTTGGTCATACTGATGAGACCGCCCTTTGCCGCGCTGTAATTAACCTGCCCCACAGTCCCCACAAGACCCGCTACGGACATGACATTAATAATTTTTCCGTTGTTCTGTTTTTTCATCTGGATACCCGCAGCCTGGGCGCAGAGAAACGCACCCTTCAAGTGAATATCCACCACCTGATCCCACTGGTCCTCGGTCATCTTGAGCATCAAGGACGGCCGGGTAAATCCTGCATTGTTTACGAGGATATCCAATCTGCCGAATTTATCAACAGCGGCAGCCACCAGATTCTCCACCTCCGACTTTTGGGCGACATCCGCTTTTACGGCGATACCGTCGCTTCCAAGGGCCTGAATCTCCCGGACCACTTCGTCGGCCGCCTTCTGGTTGGATGTATAATTAACAACAACTTTGGCCCCTTCCCCGGCGTATCCAAGGGCAACCGCCCTTCCAACACCCCGACTGCTACCGGTTACCAATGCAATCTTATCTTTAAGCTTCATCTTTCCACCCCTTCCCAAAAATTATGCCTCGCCCGTTTGGGACACATCTCTTTTTTGAGCTATACTATAGCTACATTGTAATTACAAGACGAATGTAGCGAAAATCAATTTTAGTGTCAAGAAAAATCGAAAATATATAGATTTCATTTAAGGGGTGATGCACTCGTAAAAAGTCACAAATCCAAAATCACTGGAGCCGCATTGAAAATCTGTAAAGCCAATGGTCACAAAATTTCGATCTTGATCAATACCGATTTTTTTTATAGTTTGAAGAACTCGATATTTTTTGGGGTTGCCCGCAAACAAAAAGGGATGGAACATGAAAAAGAGAATTCTTAAAATGCTGATTTGTCCGGCATGCCTGCCGGAAGAACAGGATTTGAATCCACACATCAAAGCGGAAAAAGAAAACGATATTGTTGAAGGCGGTTTGTCCTGTCCTCGCTGCGGCAGAGAATATCCCATTCAAAACGGCATCGCGTTTCTGGATCCCAACGCATCTCACAAAACACAAAATACACCTTCGAAGTATGAAAACGCGCCGGTTCTGTCATCTTATCTGTGGAGCCATTATGGCGATCTTCTCAAGGATGAAAACGCCACCGCCGCTTACCGGGACTGGAATAATCTGATGCGCCCTTCACCGGGGATCGCCCTTGACGCGGGTTCCGCCGTAGGCCGTTTCACCTTTGAACTGAGCCGAAAGAGTGACTTTGCAATCGGCATCGACAATTCCCATTCCTTTATTCGAACGGCCAGAGAATTAATGCTCAAGCGGGAAAAAGAAATCCAATTGCAGCAGGAAGGTCTTGTAACCCGGAAAACAAAGGTGATTCTGCCTGAACAATGGCGCAATGGAAATATGGAATTTCTGGTGGCCGATGCGCAGGCACTGCCTTTCAGATCCGGCTCTTTTTCCTCCCTTGCCTCTCTTAATCTGGTGGACAAAATGCCAAAGCCCCTCAAACATCTCCAGGAGATGAATCGCGTGGCAAAGCCAAAGGAAGCGCAGTTTCTTTTTTCCGATCCCTTTTCATGGTCAAAGGAGGTGGCTGAAGAGCAAGACTGGCTCGGGGGCACCCACAACGGTCCCTATTCGGGAAACGGCATGGAAAATGTGATGGGCATTCTGAACGGCCGCGAGGATGGGTTACGACCGAAATGGCACATCCAAAAGCACGGGCATGTCTGGTGGAAAATTCGAACCCATCAGAATCATTTCGAGCTTATTCGCAGCTGTTTTGTAAAAGCAAACCGGTAAGGTAAATCAATGAAAAAAGATACCATTTGTCGATTATGTTCTTCCTGCTGTCCCATTGAAGCGACCCTTGAAGGCGGCAGGCTTGTGAAGGCAGAACGAAAATCTTTTCTGCCGAAAAAGAAGCGGATGCGCTGTCCAAAATTAAACGCTGCGGTGGATATTGTTTATTCCCCCGAAAGGCTGATAACCCCCCTGATCAGGGAAAATAGAAAAAGCGGCACGTTGTTCAGAGAAGCTTCCTGGGATGAAGCGCTGGACCGGGTGGCAGGGAGATTCAAGTTTTTCAAAGAAACCCTTGGCCCCCAATCCGTCTGCTGGCTGAGGGGCATGGCGGCCGACTGGGGGGGCCCATGGGACTATGCCAATCGGCTCATGAACGTTTACGGGTCCCCCAACAGCATCGGCAATGGATCGGTTTGCCACGTGGCCCGGGAAATGGCCCACACCTATACCTATGGCGCCATGACGGCGCCGGACTTCCGCCAATCGCGCTGCATTCTGGTCTGGGGGAAAAACGATGGGGATACCAATCCCCAAGCCTTTGAAAATATTATTTTTGCAAAAGAACAGGGCGCGAAACTGATCGTCATCGATCCCATCCGCACGGGCCTGGCTTCCATGGCGGATATCTGGCTGCAGATAAAGCCCGGGCATGACGGCCTCCTGGCCATGAGCATGATTCATGAAATCATATCAAAAAATCTTTTTGATGAGGCGTTTGCCCGGGATTGGACCGTTGGATTTGAGGCGCTTAAAGATGCGGCGGGAGATTTTGACGCGGAAAAAATTGCAAAGGGGATATGGCTTGAACCTGAGGAAATCAGAGATGCCGCCCGACTATATGCCACAACCAAGCCGGCCTGCATCATTGATGGCAACGGCCTGGACATGCAGCTGAACGTGTTTCAGCAAACCCGTGCCGTTTGTATTCTGCGGGGGTTGACCGGAAATCTGGATAAACCCGGTGGCGATCTCATCCCCCAGCCCATACCGGTTCGCAACATCCAATTGAAGGAACGGCTGCCGAAGGGGATAACCAATATCGCTCAACGCTATCCGCTATTTAACACATTTCATGAAACCTGGGGGATCAACGTCCAGTCCTCGGTGGTGGACGCGATTTTAAATGAAAAGCCCTATCCCCTCAAAATGGTGGTGGTGCAATCCGGCAACCCGGCAGTGACCATGGCGGATACCCACCGGGCCGTCAGCGCATTTGAAAAGCTGGATTTCATGGTGGTCCTGGACCTGTTTATGACGAAAACCGCCCAGATGGCGGATGTGGTGCTGCCCGCCTGCGGTCCCTTTGAGAAAACCCAGCTCAATCGGGCATTCATTCGTAACAACCCAGTGATATTACAGAACCAGGTCATTGACTGCGTAGGAGACAGCTGGCCCGACTGGAAAATCACCTTTGAACTGGCCCGAAGGCTTGGCATGGATCATGAATTCCCCTGGCGAAGCGCGGAAGCGGTCATCAACTATCAACTGGAACCGACCGGCGTAACCGTGGATATGCTGCGGGAGCATTCGGGGCCCATGCGGGTTGAAGAATTGGCCCATGAAAAGTATCAACAGAACGGTTTCAAGACACCGTCGGGGAAAATGGAACTTTATTCCCAACGGCTCAAAGACGGGGGATATTCCCCCATCCCCGACTTTAAAGGGGAAACCCTGAATCCCATCAGTTATTACAATGAAAAGGAAGACTATCCCATGGTGGGCATCAGCGGCGCCCGCACCCGGTATTTCACCCATTCCCAGTTTAAGAAAATTCCGTCACTTCTGAACCGTGAAAAGGGTTGTTTTGTGGATATTCATCCCGATGACGCCAGCAGACACGAGATCACCCACGGAAGCAGTGTAAGGGTTGAAACGCCAAGGGGAAGCGTTCTGATGAACGCCAGGATCTCTAAAGTGGTTCATCCGGGTTCGGTCCGCTTGGGATGGTGCTGGGGCGATCTGAACTCGTGTCTCAACCTCAACAACCTCACCGACGACGACCAACGCGACCCGGTAACCGGCACCCCGTCCAGTCGGAGTTTTATGTGCCGTTTGATCAAAGAGCTAGAATAAATGGCATCAATCAAGCCACTTTTCCCACATGAGAAAGGCCCAAAGTCGATGTCGATGGTTAGCCCTTCCGGAAAAATGCTCTTTCAGATACGTTTCAACGTATCCTATTCAAGTTCAAGCTCCCTGGTAGCTTCAACAAAAAGGATAGTCGATATCTTGTTTAAATGTCCTCACAATATGTTCCTGAATGTGGGGGTGCGCACGGGGATTGTGGGTCTGCTGCTTTTTTTGTGGATACTGTTCGCTGCGGCTCGAATGTGCTAGCGTGCTATACGGCATGGCAAAACCGATGCTTTGAAGTCATGGGGATACTGCATGGCCGCATGTTACGTCATGCTTCTGATCAAAGGGTCACTCGATCCGGTTTTTACCCATCTCACAGAGGTGGTCTTTTTTCCATTTTGGGTATGATTACAATTGTTTGGAATTCAACTCTCCATCCATCTCTCCCGCCACATCTCCCACATGAGAAGGGCCCAGAGCCGGTAGCAGTGATTGGCCCTACCGGAAAGATGCTCTTTAAGTTGAGTCTCAACACATCCTGAATCAAAAAGCCCTTCCCTTTTTAATCGGCTCACCGACAGGTAATCCGAAAGCATTTCTTTCAACTCGCTCCGAAACCACTTTTCAATGGGCACGCCGAACCCCATCTTCGGCCTTTCAAAAAGCGCCTCCGGTACATAGCGGGAGAGAAGTTTTCTGAGGAGATATTTCCCCTTGCCATTTCGGTATTTCAGGTGATCCGGCAGACAAGATGTGAATTCCACCACCCGATGGTCCAGGAGCGGTACACGGACTTCCAGGCTTACAGCCATGCTGGCCCGATCCACTTTGGTCAACATGGCATCGGGGAGGTAGGTCTTCTGGTCCACCCGCATGAGCTGTGAAAGGACGGGCCAACCTTCCGTCTCCCTAAAGGTTTCTTCATATTGACTCTCCACAAGGCGCCTTTGAAGGAGGCCTGGCAACATCTCTTTCGGCCAGACATGGACGGTCATTCGGTATAAGGATTGGATATCCCCCCCCCGCATAAGGTCTACCAGTTTCTCCCACTTGTCCGGGAAATTGGCCACATTGAACCGCTGGGGAAGGAACCTTCGCCAGGGCATGTAGCTTCTTTCTACCCAGGAAACGGGGATTCTTGCCAGAGCCGATCCGAGCGGCTCCCTGAGCCTTTCCGGCATCCGTTGTAAAGCTGCGGCCATGGCCCGGGTACTCCAGTAACGGACGTACCCGGCAAACTGTTCGTCCCCCCCATCCCCGGAAAGGGCCACCGTTACGCGGGAACGGGCCAGTTTTGAAACCAGGAACGTGGGCACTGCGGACGCATCGGCAAAAGGTTCATCATAGATTTCCGGCAGATGAGGGATGACTGCCAACGCCTCCTTGGGAGTCACATAAAATGCGGTGTGATCCGTTTTCAGATGCTCCGCCACTTTGGCAGCCCAGGGCGCTTCATTATACCCTGGTTCATTGAAACCGATGCTAAAGGTTTTTACCGGGGCATTGCTCACCTTTTGCATCAGGGCCACCACAATGGACGAATCAATCCCCCCGCTTAAAAGCCCCCCCAGCGGCACATCGCTGATCAACCGGTCGGACACTGCCATCGTCAGCAGGCGATCCAGTTCTTCCAAGGCATCTTCTTCCCGTTTCGGGGGTATTGGGACATTCGCTGAATGTTCGGGAAGGGTCCAATAGGGTTTTACTTCCAGACTACCTTTACGAAACCGGGCAAAATGGCCGGGTAAAAGCTTGAAGGTATTTTTGAAGACCGTCCGGGGGGCGGGGATATACTGGTAATGCAAAAAGAGGGGGATCGCATTATGGTCCAAATCCCCGGGAAACGGTGAAAGCGCCATAAGGGCTTTCAGTTCCGATGCAAAAAACAGGGACCCCGGCGCATGATAATAGAAAAGGGGTTTGATTCCCAGGCGATCCCTGGCCAGGAAAAGGCATTCCTTTGTTTCATCCCACAAGCCAAGTGAAAACATGCCCGTAAATCGTTCCAGGCAATCGATGCCCCATTGCCGGTAGGCACCCAGAATCACCTCCGTATCGGTATCCGTTCTAAAGACATGTCCGAGATCTTCGAGAGTCTTTCGGATTTCCTTGAAATTATACACCTCGCCATTATAGACGATTTGAAACCGGCCATCTTGGCTCGCCATGGGCTGGCGTCCGGCGTCCGAAAGGTCGATCACCGATAATCTTCGATGTCCCAACCCCAGACCGTGATTTTCATCAAAAAAAAGGCCCGAATCATTCGGGCCTCGGTGGACAAGTTTTGAAACGGCTTCAGAAAGCGAATTTCGTAAACGATCAAAATTTGTGTTTGCTATAAAACCGACAATACCGCACATGCAAATTCCCCTGAATAGTTTATTTGGATATTTTTACGACAAATCGAGGTTTGCGTACAGGTCCAAGTGGGCCGCAACCATTTTCTTCACCGTAAACATTTTATTTACCCTTTCCCTACCGCGTTTACCCCATTCTTCAGCTCTGTTCGGATCTTTCAATAAATCGATAATCTTCGCGGCCAAAGCCCTTGGATCCTCAGGTGGAATAACCCATCCCGTAATCCCATCCAGAACTACTTCGCTGTTCCCTCCCACGTTGGTGGCAACCACCGGCAGGCCTGCTGCCATGGATTCCAGGATTACGTTTGAGAAGCCTTCCTCATGGGACGGCAGAATGGAGATGTCACTTGCTGTCAACAACACTGGAACATCATCCCGCCTTCCTAAAAACCTTACGGATTGCCCTATGCCGAGATTCGCGACGTCCCGTTCAAGATCCTTTTGAATTCCACGATCTTCTCCAACAAGCAAAAAAAGGGCATCCGGAAACCGTTCGACAACCTCCTTTGCCGCATGTAGTAACTCCAAATGCCCCTTATAGGGGATGAGATTTGCAATAACGATCATGAGCTTCGTCGTTTTCTTGAGGTTCAGGTCTTGCCGAACATCTTTTGCACATGACCATGACGCCCTAAAAGGCCTCGGATCCACGCCGTTGTAGATAAGCAGCAGCTTGGACACATCCACATTTTCGCACCTGACCATATCATCCCAGACAGCTTGGGAATTGACCGTAATCCGGTGGCTCAACCGGGCGGCCATATGGTCCAGGGGCCTTAAAACCGGATGACGTCTCTGATGTGTTCCCAGTGCGCGACGGCTTGTCACCACCAGGGGCACACGGGCAATGCGGCCCGCAAGTGCTCCCATAAAGGTTATCAAGGGGAGAAAGCAGTGTATGGCTGAAGGGTTCAGTTCTTGAACAAGGCGAAAAAGGCGCCATTCCGCCGGAACAACCTTCCAGGGGGCTCTTGCAATATCCTCCTTTTTCAATCCTCCTGAAAAGACCGCTACACCCAGCGCCTCAAACCATTTCTTTAAAGGTCCGCCGCCTTGAAGTGAATACACATGGCAACAATGTGTGCGACCGTGCAGTTCTCCCACAAGTAGCTGCATCTGTTTCTCCGCCCCTCCGATCTCCAACGAGCCGATCACAAAAAGAATTGTCGGTTTCATAACGGACCCTAATCGCCAACCTATGAAAGTTCTTTAAAAATACCCGCAAGAATCCTTGAAATAACATCCAGACTGAAGTGTCTTTCAACGATCAATCTTCCATTAACACCGTAACCATAAGCGAGTTTGGCATCATCATAAAGCCCGCTCAGAGCATCATACCAATCGTCATGGGTCACGGCTGAAAACCCGATATCCCCCATAGCCAGAACTTCAACATTCATCCCTACGGGGGATACCACAACAGGCAAACCCGCCGCCATGTATTGAAGCATCTTGAAGCTGCATTTACCTAAGCTCCAATGATCAGAGGGAAGCGGCATCAGGCCCACGTCCATTTGCCCTAAAATGGTAATCTCACGATTCGGATCCCATTTGACGTAACGAACCCTGTCTGAATTGAGTTTGGAAAATCGGGGTGGCTGATCAGCCATTACCCATAACTCCGCCGCATGGTTTTTTAGAAACTCTTCCAGAACCGCTTCGATTTGATAAAGAGCCTTGTAGTTGCTGCTGGTACCGGTCCATCCAATGATAAAAGGGAGATCTGAACGTTCAAGATCCTGAAAATTCCTGGGCCTAATCCGATCCGTATCAATTGCAGTGGGCACAATTCGCACATCTTCAGCATACGAACTGAACCAGTCTGCAAGATGACGGTTGCCGGCAAGGACTACATCGGCAATCTTTGCAATTTTGCGTGTGGCACTCCACCCGAAAGGTTTTGTCAGCCAGATTGCGTCGTCCACATCCAGGATGACGGGATGTTTGAGGAAGGGCTCAAAGGTCAGGAACCCGGGATGCATTTCACGCTCAAGCCAGGTTAAATCACCATTCCAACTCCCGATGGTACCGGGAAGTCTCGCTGAGGCCTTGACGCATTTCCAGACGGCCTTGCCAAGGGTCAAGCCCATGGGATTTGAAACAGTAAGAAATGGAGGCGGCGGCGCATATTTATCGATGGCCGGGGTATACTCACGAATATGGATACCCCTGCTTCGGAGCGGCGCAATATGCTGACGAACACGAAAACGAGCGGACGGGACATTCTTTCCCGATGTAAGGGCCGTAATCCTAATCATCGCGCTTCCTCGCCCATACGGTCATACGCCCAGTCTGACCAAAAATGCTCATGAGGAAGGCCAGGGCATAAAGAATATAGTTCAAACGACCGGTGCTGCTCTCAGGAAGAGCGACAAGCTTCTTGGACAATCGCGGAAGCATTCCATGATCTTGAAGCCAATATCCGGTGCTGGCAAAAAGATTGGTGAGGGTACGATGGTGAAAAATTCTTACAATTTCCCAGCCGCCAGCGGCGCATATTTTGCGAAGAGAATCAGGTGAATAGTGGTAGAGATGGTTTGGAAGGTGGAGTGCATACCAGCAGTCTCTGAATATTTTGAATTCCATGGAACCCGCGTTTGGAACTGATAAAACAAGCCACCCATTGGGCTCAACCCACCGGTGAAGTTTTTGAAGGGCCAGTACCGGATCATGCAAGTGCTCAAGAACCATCCACCCCACCACCACATCAAAAAGACATTGGGGATCCGGTGCCGTTTCCAACGATCCCGTATATACGGAAAATCCCAATGATCGAGCGGCATGGGAAGCTGTTTTCGAAAATTCCAGGCCCTCAACCTGCCAACCCTTTTGGGACATCTTGTTCAGGAAGGCGCCGGAGGCACACCCAATTTCCAGAACCCGTGACGGCTGTAATTTCGGCAGGCGGGTGGTGTTAAATGGAAAAATGCCCTTAACCCACTTTCGCAAGAACGATAAACGTCCATTCCCCTTTTTGTCGGGATTTACCCTTGTACCCCTGTAAGGTCCGTAATGGTCGGGGTAATAATACCCCATTGTCTCAGGGGTGGGTCGTGGAGTAGTCCTCATGAGCCCGCAATCCATGCAACGCACCACATGATAGGTCCCCGGTAAGTGATTGATACGATCACATCCCGTAAGCACCATCGAGTCCCCCCCCTTACATCCCAGGGGGCAGGGTGATGATTCCAATCGAACGCTGCCCGTCGCGGTTTGGGTATCCACTACAGTGCCCTATCCTTCCCTCATATCATCCAAAATCCGCTTGTTGAGATTTTTCTGCAAAACAAAGTTGAGCAGAAAAGCATTCAGCACATAGTAAAGACTCGTTCCGACGGCGATCCCCAAAATCCCCCAATACAAAAAACCCGCCACTTTCATACCAAGCCCTATTGTAAACCCAAAAACACCAATTTTGGTGGGTGTTCGGGTGTTTCCTTTTGCATAAAAACCGTTTGATAGAATTTGCCCTAAGGCACCGCAGATCCACACCCCCACAAAGGCTATCAGTATCCAATGAAGCGTCAAGACTTCGTTAATGGTAAAACGACCATGCCCAAAAAGAAATGTCAATATGGAACGACCGAAAAATGCAATACACACAAAAACAACAAAGGTGATACCTAAAATCCAAAGCAATCTGTTGTTGACAATCCTGCGAAAAAGAGGCCATTCATGGGCAGAAGCCCTTTTTGCCAACAAGGGAACCATGGGTGCTGCTATTGCCTTACTGAGAATAAGATTCCCGGCCATATAAATCTGACTGGCAAAATACAATAAGGATAATTGCCCCGCAGATGTCATTGACGCCAGAAAACGATCCACCAAATCCCCTGTCTTGTAAAATGTCGAACCCAAAAGGAGCGGATAAAGCCTTCGCCAGGCCTTTACGGCAGTTTGTGATTTCCAGTCCGGAGCCCTATATTCACCGAGTCCAGGCAACAAAAGAACCGTCTGTAATGCGGATTTTAGAACCATGGCCCAAGCGGCCATAATGATCCCGAATCGGGGTAACCCCCACAATAAAAGAAGAAAACCACCCAAAGTACCCAGGACAGCACTCATTTCCGCCCAAAGAAATTTTTGCCTGGAATGGTAAGCAGACCATGCCACGCCGTTCAGCGCCATAAAAACCATGCCGACCAATTGAATTCGGACCAATGTAATGGTCAACAAGCGGGTTTCAAAATCAAAGCCCGGAACGATCCAGGGTGTCCATAGGGTCGCAGTCCCAAAAAGAAGCAACGCCAAAACAAAAAATACAAAGCCTATTCCTTGAAAAAAAGTCCAGGCTTCTTTCTGAAAGGCTCCTTTATCTTCAATGGTCAGTAGCGGTACGAGGACCTGTATCATAGAACCGGTAATAACCGCCAACAATAGTTGGGGGACGACCATCGACGCAAATAAAGCATCGGTTTCAGAACCCGGGCCGACAGCACTCAGTATATACCACTGATAAAAAAATACGAGCAGTACATTAACGACCGCAAGGCATCCCAGTTTAACGCTTAGGTGCATTCTTTGCTTTCATACGGCTCAAGTGATCTTTGATTTTCAAGATGCGGTTTTGGATACGCTATTTCGTTATCATTTCCAGATAAAGCGCTTCCATGTCATGGACCAACCGCTCATTGGAAAAAGTGTTCATTGCGAAAGACTTGGCTTCACCGGTGATTTTTTCCAGTCGTTTCTTATCCATTGTTATCAAATATCTCAGTCCTTGGGCAAATCCTGCTTCATCATTTTTGAGACAGAGGACGCCTCTCTTACAAACCGTAAATCCTCCCGCCGTCGATGATTCTTCCTGCCGTCCCAGAAGATCCAGAACACCCCCTGCATCCGTTGAAATTACGGGTGTTCCGGAAGCCATTGCTTCAATTATGGAAACCGGTGTTCCCTCATTTTCAGAGGTCAATGCCAAGACATCCAGATCAGCATAAACCTCCGGCAAATCTCGTCTCCAGCCACAAAAGCTGATGTGGTTTTTTAACCCTAAGGTTTCAACACGGGCTTCCAATTCTTCTCTTAATTCACCATCTCCCACCAAGATGAATTTTGCATCAATATCAGGGTTTCTTTTCAAAAAGATCTTAGCCATTTTCAAGAACATATCATGGTGCTTGATGGCCACCAATCGGCCGACAATACCGACCAGTATGGAACCGCTCAACAAACCAATAGAATTTCTGAATCTTCCCTTCAAAGCAGTACTCCGCAAAAAAGGGGCCAAATCAAAGCCAAGGGGAATGATTTTGATTTTATGGTCAGGCGCAATACGGAATTTCTCGGAAAGATCCATTTTCTGCGTTCGGCTGATGGCAACGATCACATCAGTTGATCTGGCCAGGATTCGCTCAATCCAAATGAACATGGATGTTTTGGTCCGGGAGAAATATCCTTCAAACACATGGCCATGAAAGGTATGGACTGTGCGAGCGTTCCCATTAAAAATACGATTATAGATAATGGCGGCAAGCCTTGCGCTGGTTCCCGCCTTGGCCGTGTGGGTATGAATAATATCAGGTCTTTTGTGACGCAAAAGTCTCAAAATTTGCAGGAATGCTCTGCCATCCATGAGGGGACTTATTTCTCGCTGCAGATCTTCAATGATAACCGGTTGTTCTACTGCGGATTGAAAAAGGTAGCCCATGTCTCCTTCACTGGGAGAAATTTTTCCGGTGACAAGGGTTGAATGAAATTTCCTGGCATCCAACCCCGTGGTCAACAGGTGTACGTGGATGGAAGGCCCTCCGATATTGAGGCGTGCAATAAACCGCAGCACCCTGATTCTAAGGTCATTCGCCTTCGGAGTTTCCAACACGCTGTTCCATGGCGGATGTGTTTTTGACGGTCGAAAGCACTTTCGTCCCAATTGTGCGGCAAAAACAAATAAAAAGCGATAGGTGACCCCCCAAAAAACAAGTGGCTTCAGAAGTGAGTAAGGCATATTGGCATGTTTGTCGAAAAGACGATAGATACTTCTGTGAAACTCAAGAATAGAACGAAATACGTTTGTTTCACTGCTGACTCCCACATAGTGCATGACGGAAGAGCGGGGGAAATAGACCACCTTCCATCCTTTCTGCCACATACGCCGGCACCAATCAGCATCCTCCCAGTACATGAAGAATTTGTCATCCAGAGGCCCCACGTGGTTGAAGGCCTCTCTTTTCACGAACATACAGGCGCCTGAAACCCAGTCCACTTCCATGGGGGTCATCCCATCGCTTCGGGCAGTCAGAATATTTTCCCGTGTAATGGGGTTGCTGGGAAATATCTTGGAAAGAATGGATTTTCGCCCGAAAAGTGCCGTGAGGAGGTTTGGAAAAGCCCTGGCAGACCCCTGAATGGCGCCGTCACCATCGAAAATCATGGGGCCCAGAACGCCCACGTCCGGATGCTCCGCCATATACCCCATGGTGTCTGAAAGGAGACCGGGTTGGACAAGGGTATCGGGATTAAGGATCAAAACATTAGGGGCCGACCCCTGCTTCAAGGCGTTATTGACGGCCTTGGCAAACCCCAGATTGGAATGGTTTTTGGTGAGCCGCACCTCCGGGAAAGCCCTTGTCAGACGATCCACATCATCTTTTTCAGAAGAGGCATTGTCATGAACATGAATCGTAAGGGATATGGCGCCCTCGGCATTCAGCAAAGACTCAATACAATGCAACAGCGGAAGTGTGCTGTTATAATTGACGATGATGACATCCAGCCGTTTCATGCATCCTCTTTTCTATTCCCGGTTCATTGTTTCGGAGAACGCATCGCCAGCCTGGCAAAGAACCGTTCTTTTTCTAAAAGCGTCCAGACGTATGAATCCTCTACCCGTTTGCCCTTTTGAATCATACGACGGGTTCTCAAAACTTTTTTTATATGCTTGAACGCATCCCATTTCGCCCGTAAAATACTCTTCATCCCCCCATTACAGGAAAAATAAAGGAACGACCCCATCTGATGGACCAGATGCAGAAAAATCGTCCTGGCAAGCAACCGCCCCGGCATATTCTGAAAATAGACCCACTCCAGATTCCGGTGTCCGTAATATATTGAGGTATGAGAGTCCCGAACAATGCTGCTGCTGGTTTTATGATAAACCATTGCCTCAGGCACATACAAACATCGGTAGCCCTTCAACTGGGCTCGAAAACTGAGATCCACATCTTCATAAAGCAGAAAAAAATCCTCATTAAAAAAGCCGATTTCATCAATCATGCGTTTTCGATAGAGCGCCGCTGCGGCACAGGCGCCAAAAATCCATTCCTGTTGATCATAGGCCGTTGATCCCATCCCCCGCCCACGCAAGAGTCCCGCCCCGGCCCGGGTGTAACTATCGCCGGCGCGATCAATCGTGTCCGGCTTTCCGTAATTAAGGATTTTAGACGCGGCAAAACCCGCCCGGTCATGGGTCTCCAGCGCCGCCACCAGACGCTGAAGCCAGAGGGGATGCGCCACCGCGTCGTTATTCAGCAGGGCCACATATTTACTTTTCGCCGCCCGGCACCCCACATTGTTGGCAACGCAAAACCCCGTATTGGTCGGAAGGGGAATAATCTTGACTTCCGGGTGGCACCCGCGCACCCAATCAACGGAATCATCCGAAGAGCCATTGTCCACAAGTATCGTCTTAAAGTTTTTAAATTCCTGAGCCCGAAGGCTCTTCAGGCAGTCCGGCAGCAGGTGCCGACCATTCCAATTGACGATGATGACGGTTACCAGGTGCATCGATCTAATGCCACCTAAGCTTTCCTCCTAAAACCTGCATGCAGCTTTTTCGCAGTATCATATCATAATACGGCTGCGCGCTTGATGCCTTGCACCTTCGGCAAAAGAGACGTTTCAAACAATCAGGCCATCGGAGCACCGGCCAAATCTGCTGAAAACCCCAGGAACCGCCATCGGGCGTGCTCCGGGTTTCCGACGGATATTTTTCGATAAGGCGCCGTGATGGGCGGGCATTCAACACGTAAACGGCCGGGACCGGAAAACCCATGATGACAAGGGATATCGTTAACGGAAATCATGTAACTTCTATCTATTGGATCCACATTTAAGTACAGCGTCTGCCATTGGCGTGCGCCATACCATGGAAGGTGGATCGTACAAGTTCTTTCGACCAAAGGCTCCCAGCGGTGAAAACCGTAAAGCGTCTGGTTCCATTCGCTCTTTGAACCTCGACTTCTAAACAGCTTTTTTTTCGAATGTCTCAGTTGATCCAGCAGCTTCAGGGTGAATTTTTCCAGGAAAGTTTTCCTTTGAGTGAGAGAAAGGTCGTGACGGTAAAAACCGGCCCATGCCACCGGGACCATCCTCCATCCATACTTTCTCTCGATCCGCCATATTTCTCTGTAACGTTCATAGTCCCCACTCATGGTTTTCGTTCCATCATAATATCGGACAGCCGCCAATAATTCCCGGATATATTTAAATTTTGCCCCGCTCACAGACAACCTGTGCCACAGGTCCCAATCCATTGTGTATTTCAATCCGGGATTAAGCCCACCTATTTTCTCATAGGCTTCTCGCCGAACGAAACACGCCGGCTGGCAAATAAAACAGGACCGTGTCAGATCCCTTGCATCGAATTCCTGAATTGGAAAAAAGTATGATTGGAAAAGACCCTCGGCGGTCACATGAACAGCATTTCCGAAGATGACATCGACATCAGGCTCTGCTTCAAACGCAGCGGCGACTTTGTCCAATGCCCCCGGAAAATAGTAATCATCCGCATTCAGCCAAGAGACAATATCGCCGGAAACGCTCGCCTTTCCTTTCTTTATGGCGGCGGCCTGCCCCCCGTCCGGCCCGGATTCCAGGTGGGTAATCACATCCGAATAGGCCTTGGCAACCGATTGAAAATTGTCCGATGATCCCCCATCCATCAGCGCCACATTGAACGGAACCGATTGATGCCGAAGGCTCTCAAGAGCCCAAGGGAGAAAATGGCTCTGGTTGTAGTTGGGAATGGCTATGGCAAAAGTCAGCATAAGAAAAGAATGGCAAGAAATCAAAAAGGGCCAAGAGGATATCGTACCTTACCACCCAGCTTTCTGTCACAAAAAACAAGAAGTTCATTGACTGAAAAACCCAAAACCCAAAACCCAAAACCTAAAACTTAAAACTTAAAACTGCGGCTTTGCCGCCTTAGATACATAGTATTCATAGATCCGTTTGATGCCGTCTTTGAGAGGCATTTTCGCTTGCCAGCCCAGCGCGGTCAATTTGGAAACATCCAACAATTTAAGGGGGGTTCCATCCGGCTTGGTGGCATCAAAGCGGAGTTCCCCATCAAATCGAACGACCCCGGCAATCATCTCGGCCAACTCTCGAATGGTCAACCCCTTTCCGACACCCACATTGACAATTTCGGTTTCCTCATAATGGTTCATCAGAAAGAGACAGGCATCGGCCAAATCGTCCACATACAGGAACTCCCTCCTCGGCTTTCCCGTCCCCCATATCTCCACGGAGGCATGACCGGCAATTCCGGCTTCATGAAATTTACGGATCAACGCCGGGAGAACATGGGATGTTTCCAGATCAAAATTATCCCCCGGACCATAGAGGTTGGTCGGCATTAAACTGATAAAACGGGTTCCATACTGCCGGTTATATGCCTGACACATCTTGATACCGGCAATTTTGGCCACCGCATAGGGTTCATTCGAGGATTCCAGATAACCGGAAAGCAAATGCTCTTCTTTCATGGGCTGAGGGCAATGTTTGGGGTAAATACAGGAACTGCCCAGAAAAAGAAGTTTTTTGACACCATAGAGATGTGCGGCATGAATGATGTTGGTTTCAACCACCAGGTTTTGATAAATAAAATCGGCCGGATAAGAGGTATTAGACCAGATCCCCCCGACCTTTGCCGCCGCCAGAAATACGTAATCGGGTCGTTCCTTTTCAAAAAAAGCTTCCACCGATGCCTGACGGGTAAGATCCAGTTCATCGCGGGTCCTGAACAGAAGGTTTTCGTGTGAAGCCTTCTTGAGTCGCCGTACAATGGCGGACCCCACCAGACCTCGATGTCCCGCGACATAAATTTTAGATCTTTTATCCATAATCACTCCACGGTCTTCAACCTCTTATCACCCGGCTCTCTATCACAAAAAACAAGAAAACCTTTGCGTCTTTGCGCCTTTGCGTGAGACCATTTGGGTTATGCCCGCGTTAATGGCGTTTTATTGCAGAATCAACTGCTCAACCACAACAGACCCTTTTTCGATGGTCAGGGACGTAACGGTCGTATTGGATGTCTGAGTGGTAAATGCGGAATCCCACCCCCCCCGGATCGTAAGGGCTTTGGCGGTATTCAGGGTCAGCGCCTGGGCATACGCATCCCACGATATTTTGACGGTAGCGCCGGACCCGACGGCATTGATGGCACTCTGGATTCCGGTGTAGCAAGGACTTTTCCCGCCGCAAACACCCGCAGGTTCAACATAGGCCATCAAGCCACCGCCTTGAAGCGATGCCACGGCCTGACCCAAATTCACCCTTGGTTTGGTAATAGCAACCTTCGCGTCCGTGACCAAATCGCCCGTACTCGTCAGAACCGATTGAACCTGATCCGGCGTCAAAAAGGCACCGTTTATGGCCTTGGCGGCATCCTGTAAACAGGCCGCTGCACCGGCGGCGTAGGGACAGGCAGCCGAGGTCCCACTAAAACCATACGCCGCAGTCCAGTATCCACCTCCCATCTTCGTTGTCGTCGCCCAGTTTGACGGCGCCAACAGCGACAGGAATGAAGCGGTATCCGAATAAACAGCGACAGCATCCGCTTTGGGCGTATCCGGAGAGTAATATCCGGAGGGACATCCCCCGGACGAATATTTTTCAGCGCAGGAACTTTCTGCGACACACCAGCCAAGGACCGTTTCAGTGAAGGGGGCATCATACACCGCGCCCACCGAAATCACATGGGAAATACAAGCGGGCCACCCGATGGCGTCGCAATAACCGTCATTTCCGGAAGAGACAAACAGGGTCATACCGACCGCCTTGGCATTGGCGGCCGCCCGGGTCATAGCAACGGACGACGCATCACAATACCCACTGGACCTGCCGCCGCCGAAACTGGTATTAATAACCATAATCGGGTTGCCGACGTCATCATGTTGGTGGGTGATACACCACTCCCAGGCTTCAATCATACTTGAATTATAAGCGCTGCCCCCACTGCCATGGGAGATTTTGAGGGCGTAAAGTCTGGCGTTATGGGCAACGCCGCCAATATAGTCTCCATCAAACCCAAGATCTCCAGCGGCAATACCGGCACAGGCCGTACCATGCCCGTTCAGGTCCATGGGATCATTGTCGCCATCCCCCGTATCATAGCCCCCGATCACCTTGCTGTTGGGAAAACCGCCGTTTCCCAGACGCGCATGGGTGTAATCAATCCCCGTGTCGCAAATGGCCACAGAGAGCCCTGCGCCATTGTAGCTGCTTCTTGCCGTTGTGGCATTCATCAGGGGAATTCCCTGGGCCAGGTTGGGATAGAGCAGACGATCCTCTTCAATCGAAAGCACGTCCGGGTTCTCAACCAGCGCTTCGAGCCCCTCGAGGGTCACCTGAGCGGAAAAACCGGCCATGTACTTAAAGCGATGGGTCGTCTCAACCTGCGTTGGGTTAAAAACCCCAAGAACCCGCTCCAACAGCTCATGGACACGGTTGGCGACCCGTTCCCGGTTGTTCGGCTGCATTGAGCGATTGCGCGCGTCAACCGTCTCAGTCTCCCGCAGATTAACAATCACCCGGGTTGATGCAGATCTGTTTTCGATGAAATCCTTTAACACGGCGCGGGGCACTGTGATTCCGGGGCTTTCGAGTAGACGGTTGATGCGATTTGTTGAAGCATTTCCCGACTTGTTTTCGATTTCCGCTGCCCCCGCCGCCGAAACTTCAAGAACAAGCCCAAGGGAAATGACAAAAGCGATCGTCACCAGAGAAATTCTCCGTCTCATTTTGATGCCCCATAAAAAGTCATGAATTTATTTCTGCTCAAGTTTCGCAACTTTCCGGGACAATTCCGCAATGGTTTTCTGCTGATCCTGGACCACTTTCGTCAGCACGGCCACCACATCCATGGCACTCATTCCCTTTCGGTCCGTTGATACCACAAGATCCGGTACATCTTCAGCAATAAACCCCACATGTTTTTCTTTCGGATCCGTCTTGTAGCTGAATTGTACGGGTTGAAGGGCCAGCAGCGTCTCCGCAGCAGCGTCTCCGGTAAGGGATTTGATATCCTGTTTGTATGCCCGGCTCGAAGCGTTGGTCCACACCCCACCGGCCGTGACATGGGCGCCACTGCCCATCTGGAGCGGATACGAGGGGCTTGTGGTGCCGATACCCACGTATCCGGCATTGGGATTCAGGATAAGATTTTTGAATGCAATGCCCTCCTGGAGCGCAAATATCTCCGCATAGTCCTGGGATAAACCCACATTCCATCCGATATAGATATTTTTCTGATTGCTTGCGGCTTTGTCCGTAATGACAATGCCCCGGTTCCCCACATTTTGGCCAAGAACATATGGCGCACTGCCCCATGCGGATGCACCATTGGTATAAAGGGCGGAAGCAGTTGTAACAGTGCCCGTGTCTTCCACCTTGAAAGTAGTTGAACCACTTCCGTTCTCAACGATCAACCGGTCCGCCCCAAACGCCGTTCCTGTCATAACGACGCAAAGAAATATCGAGAGCAAAATCCCTCTTAGCCCTGATATCAATGGAC
>JAFCZI010000080.1 GCA_019314425.1 Deltaproteobacteria bacterium
TTCAAGCTGAACTTTAGCCTCTCATTGGCTTTGCTCTCGTACCGGTCTCCTCTTAAGCCCACGCCCAGAAACCATTCATCCAAATCTTTTTCGGCTTTGATGAAGAGCCCTGTTTGAACCGTGTTCACGTCGGGGATAAGCTCGCCGTTAACCAGAGTCCCATTTTTGTACACATCGCCGAACCAGTGTCGTTTGTAGGCATCAATGCCGTAAGTCACATCCGCAAAGTCTGTCAGATGTGCATTTTCTATTTTTCCTCCTGTTATGGTCGAGATAACGTCATTACTCATGAGCGCAACATCGCTGGTGATCCGGAACTTGGTGGTGGGGTAATGCTCAACCCTGTTGCGATACAACTGTAATGTCAATTGATCCGAAAACCGGCCGGCGTCGGTGATGACATATTTACCACTTGTCAAATAGGCCTTTTCCTCCTCGATGTCCCATCCAAATCTTGGGGACATGATGTCCTCGCCCTTGCTGAATATCTGGGACAACAGGATGGTCTGGTTTTCCGTGGGTGTAAACTGAATTTCGGCGATGGCATCCTGTTTTTTGAATGCCTTCATATTGAGGTATTCCGGCTTATAGGCATACTTGGGCAATGTAAAACTGCTGAGCGGATTTCCATCCCCGTCTTTGTACTGGTTGGATTGAGAAAAGTTGTATCCGCCAAGCCCCTGGATCATATGGTTGCCTCCGGTAACGTATCCGCCAGCGTTCAGATAATCAAACCGTCCGCCTTTGACGTTGATTTCACCGTGAAACCCTTTCTCGGGTCTTTTCTTGACCACATCAATGCTGCCGCCCAGAGCGCCGGGTTTCGACACATCAAATGGACCCTCTCTGACCACCAGCTTTTCGATGGCCAGGGTACTGAGAAGCGACAGGGAGGGATCCTTTCTTCCGCCGCACGCGCCCTCAATAATCGTGCCGTCAATCAATACCCTGAGATTGGATTTCCCAAAGCCCCTGATGGAAACCTCATTGCCGTACATGGATTTCCGGACCAAGGCCGCCTCAATCATTTCATCGGAAAGGGTTTCGGCAAGGTCCACAATTTTATGGGTTTTCAGTGTTTTACTGTCGATTGTCTCTTCGGTTGCATCGGTCTCTTGTTCCTTTGGGGCAGACACGACAATCGTTTCCAATTTGATGGCGCCTGCATGGGATGTATTGCCAGCCAAAGCGAGCAAAATGGTCGGAAAGAGCAGAAACAATCCGGCTGTTGTCATTTTTCTTTTAAAATCCACGTTTTTCTGACCTCCATATCAAGACGGCAATTCCTTATTACGCTTGCAGATCAGCGCACTGTTCCGCAATCTGCACAGCGAGGCTCGATGATTATTTGCCCGGTGGCGAGCCATCACGCCCGTAGACCGAGAGCGACGGGTGAGCCGCTTTGAGAGAAAAGGGTAACTTAATTGCGTAAAATATCCGTGAAGGATGGGTTATGCAATGGCCGTCGGCGGGGGCCTGGGAAGAAGATCCGCGGGTTCGAACCGTTTTATGAGAAAGGTGTCAAGGGGCAGGTTGACTTTCGAGAGACATAGCCCGTAATCAGGAACCGATGGCTTGGCCGGGTGATTGATATGGAAGTGGTGCAAAAATGAACAGATGCGGCAATCCGCATGCCGTTGCAGTTCTTTCAGAGACCGCTCGTCATTTGAGAATCCTCGGTTGAGATCATGGCGTCCTGCAATGCAGCAATGGTTCTCGCAATGATGGTGAAAAAAGGGATGAATCAGCGGAAGCCCTGCGACGACATATATAAGTGCCAGAATAGAAAGCCATCCGGTTCTTTTTATGAGACGTTCTGAATGCACCATGGGTCATGTTTCCATCAGCAAGGCCTTTGGAGGGTTATTCCGGATCACCTGCAATTGGGAATGTCCTTTTTGAAGTTCTTTTCGGAACCGTGAGGACAGATGAACCGCAGGTCATGGCATTTTTCGCATTCCTGCAGGGGATGATCCACCAGGAAGTCCAGTAGGTGTTTTTTTTGTTGCGGCGTGAGGACTCCTGTGCCGCTGCAAAGGGGGCAGGTGCTGTCAAGGGCTGCCAGAATTGCATTTCTAATGAATTCGGATCGATTTGGGATACCTTTCATGGCTTCCAGAAGGGAAGCGTCCGCCTTGAAGGTAATGATTTCATGTTTGGCCTTTTTCATGGTGTGCGTCCTCCAAAACCAACCTGGATTTCAAAATTCTCGAATCTCCGCCCCTTAATGATTATTACATTGTAACACCAGTTTATTACGTTGTATTACCTTAAGTCAAGCTCTTTTTTCCTTGAACAGCGTCTTGACAACCTGTAGGACTTGAAATACATTTCGTGCCATTCCATTGTGATGAAGCCTTCCTCCGCACGCTGCGCAGCGGATGAAGAATACCCGGGTGGCCGAAATAATGTTGCATCGAATTTTTCTATTTTTTGTGGGTTTCACGCTTTTTCCGGTGTTGCCGGTCCCCCTGTCTTGGTCGCATCCCCACGTCTTTGTTTACAATGAGGTCACGGTCGTTTTTGACAATAACGGCCTGGCCGGCTTTGAAATCAGGTGGGCTTTTGACGAGATGTTCAGTAGTATGATTGTTTTGGATTTCGACAAGACCCGAAATGGGCGGTTTGAACCGTCTGAGATTGCAGGAGTTGAAAAGGGCGCCTTTTCCAATCTGCGGGAATTTGACTATTTCACCCATATCAAAATAGACAAAAAGCCGTTTAAGGTGAAATATGTGAAAGATTTCTCAGCTGAAATCGAGAACAATATCTTGATTTACCGCTTTTTCATTCCCTGCCATGTGAGTGCAACGCGTACATGGAAAGAGGTCAGAATATCCGTTTACGACAGGGAGTTCTACACCAGTGTCTTTATGGGGAAAGATCCGATCGTCCTGAAGAACCACGGCGATTTTGAAGTTCGCAAACGGATCGAAAAAAACAAGGCCGAGGCCTATTTCTATGATCAGATCTATCCCGATGAGGTCACCGTGAGGTTCAGATTGAAAAATGGCTAGGGTTCTCTTTTTCCTCCTTCTGTTTTCCACCCTTATGTGGGTGGGGATGCCGGTCCATTCCCAAAACCCCTTTATGTCCAAAAAAAGCGCGGAACGCATTTCCGAGACCCCGGCGCCGAAACACTCATTTTTATTGAAAATAACCCTGTGGCAACAGCAGCTCAAACAGAAAATGGCCGCCTTGATCCGACAGGCCCGAACCGAAGAGAGCATGGGCCCCCTGATTGTCGTTCTCCTGATCGCCTTTGGTTACGGTGCGCTTCATGCGGCCGGGCCCGGACACGGCAAGGCCGTGGCCATGTCGTTCATGTTTTCCCGAAATGCCACCCTCGGCGGCGGCTTGTTGTTCGGCATCCTCATCGCCCTTTTCCACGGATTCTCGGGGATACTATGTGTTTTGGGTCTGCACTATATCCTCCAGCAAGGCGTTTCTGGAAGTTTGGGAACGGTTTCGCGCATCACGCAAATGGTCAGTTTCAGCCTGATTGCGCTTCTGGGGCTGGCAATCGTTTTTAAAAACAGCCATGCTCTTTTTGCCGGAAACAAAACCCCTGATCCCGGGACAGGCAACCCCTCAAAGACGCATCAAAAAAGTTTTCTCCCCATGATTCTGGCAGTGGGTTTGGTTCCGTGTCCCGGCGTGGTTATGGTCCTGCTTTTCTGTTTGTCCATGGATGCGTTCATGCTGGGATTGTTGCTGGCCGTTGTCATCTCCTTGGGAATGGCTGCGACCATCAGTTTTGTCATTGTCCTGGTTGTTCTGGGGAAAGATTTTTCCATGAAGTTTTTTTCAGAGGGACGGACCGTTGTGATTGAACAGTGTATGGGTTTGGTATCGGGCGTTGCCATTACAACACTGGGGACCCTCTTTTTGCTATCGACGCTCGTTTAGAGGAAGCCTGACTTCCCGGTATTTTTCCTTTTCCGAAGGGCAGCCATGCGGATTTGGCTTCAAAGGTCTTGAAAGTGGATAAGGCGGGATCGAGCGACGCCACCTGCACCGCTCCTGTCGGGCACACGGCCAGGCAATGACCGCAATTAAGGGATTCAGTACCGGTGACCACGGCTTTTTTCCCCTTCATGGTGATGGTGTCGGACGGGCAGACCGTCACACACAGGCCGCATCCGTTGCAGCGTTCTTCGTCAATGGTTGTTGTGACGGTTTTATCCATGATTTTTTATCCTTAACAGATGGATCGATATTCGATTTCCAATGACGGCGTCTTGGATCTTGACTAATGTAAGGTTCGGGTACATAATGCGTCGCTGAAACAGGCTGACCTTTAGCTGGATTATTGGTTAATGTCGGTATGTTGTCAAGGGAATGCCGGGTTCGTTAAGAAACCCGAAGGGAGAAGGGTTGTGGATGATAAGTCATTGAAGGAATATCTGCTGATCGCCGTTCGTGCGTCCATGATGGCGGCGTCAGCAATCATGGATGTATATTCGCGGGCTGATTTCAATGTGGATATGAAGTCGGATAATTCACCGCTGACGGACGCGGATCGGAAAGCCCACCAGATTATTGTGGATGCGTTGAGCCCTACCCCGATTCCCATCCTCAGCGAGGAGGGGCGCGATATTCCCTATGGTGAACGAAAGGGATGGGATCAGTTGTGGATTGTGGATCCTCTGGACGGCACCAAGGAGTTTATCAAGCGAAACGGTGAATTTACGGTTAACATTGCCTTGATTCAGGAAGGAAACCCTGTTTTCGGTGTGATTTATGCCCCCGTTTTAAAACGGCTCTATTTTGGCGGCCGAAATCCTGGAGGCTGGAATCTTGGCGCTTATGGCTGTACACGGGAAATGGAAGAGATTCCCGATGATCTGGGTGAGTTGATCCAACAATGTGAAAAACTGCCGTTGACGGTTTCCCGTTCTTCCTATGTGATCATGGGTTCCCGTTCCCATGCCACCCCGGAGCTTGCGGCGTTTGTTGAAAAAAAACGCAAGGAAGTTGACGCGGTTGAATTTATATCGGCGGGCAGTTCTTTAAAGATATGCCGTGTGGCGGAAGGGGCTGCGGATATTTATCCCCGGCTGGGACCCACCATGGAATGGGATACGGCCGCAGGGCAGGGCATTGCAGAAGGGGCGGGCCGCAGTGTGACGGTGTGGGAGACCCATGAGCCGCTCATGTACAACCGGGAAAATCTATTGAATCCGTGGTTTGTGGTTCAGTAGCCAACTATGGTAAAAAGTCACGGATCTATCTACGGATGGCGTTGTAAAAAGTTCCATATACAAGGCGTAGGGGTTTTTCAGGATCGTAGGGCATACAGGTAGTATGTTGAGATTCTGAAAAATCACTGCAACGCAGTAGATGGGACTTTTTACGACGCCATCAAAGAAGGGGTATCTGAAATGAAGGGAATTATCCTCGCCGGGGGGGCCGGAACGCGTCTTTATCCCATTACCCGGGTGGTCAGCAAGCAGCTGATGCCGGTTTATGACAAGCCCATGATCTATTATCCGCTCTCCGTCTTGATGCTGGCGGGTATTCGGGAAATATTGATTATTTCAACCCCCGAAGATCTGCCTCGGTTCCAGGAACTTCTGGGTGACGGAGACCAACTCGGACTTTCCCTTTCATATCGGGAGCAACCCCGACCCGAAGGGCTGGCCCAGGCGTTTGTCATTGGAAAAGATTTTATTGGAAAGGAGAACGTCGCCCTTGTTCTGGGGGATAATATCTTTTATGGGCACAGCCTGTCCGCCATTTTGCAAAGAGCGGCGGCCCTTGAGAGCGGCGGGGTTATTTTCGGCTATCTGGTGCGGGATCCGGAACGGTATGGGGTGGTGGATTTTGACGAAAACGGGAGGGTGACCAGTATTGAGGAAAAACCGGAAAACCCCAAGTCAAAATATGCGGTTCCCGGGCTTTATTTCTACGATAACCAAGTGGTCCATATCGCGGAAAATCTGAAGCCGTCGCCCAGGGGGGAGCTGGAAATTACCGATGTCAACCTGGAATATTTAAGGCGGGGCGCCCTTCGCGTCGAGCTTCTGGGGCGTGGTTTCGCCTGGCTTGATACGGGGACCCATGAATCGCTGCTGCAGGCGGGGGATTTCGTTAAATCGATTCAGGACCGACAGGGTCTGAAAATCGGCTGCATCGAAGAAATCGCCTTTCGTCTCGGCTATATTGACGCCGATCAGATTCGAGAGATTGCAAAAGAAATGCTCAAAAATGAATATGGTCGGTACTTGATCGAAACGCTTGAAAACGAGGACCCCCGGAAAAATGACCCTGAAATTTACTGAAAAATCGCTTCCCGGTGTTGTTTTGATCGAACCGATGGCCTTTGAGGATGACCGGGGCTTTTTTATGGAAACCTTCCATTCTGAAAAATATGCCGAGATCGGCATTTCACGGTCGTTTTTGCAGGATAACCATTCCCATTCACGGCGTGGCACCCTGCGGGGGCTTCACTACCAGCTCAAGAATCCTCAAGGAAAGCTGGTCTATGTGGTGAAAGGGGAAATCTTTGATGTGGCGGTGGACATTCGCCGGGGTTCCCCCGGTTTTGGGAAATGGACCGGGGATCTGCTTTCAGGAAAAAACAAGCGCCAACTGTATATCCCCGAAGGGTTTGCCCACGGTTTCTGTGTTTTGAGCGAAACGGCTGATGTGATCTACAAGTGTACGGACCTTTACACGCCCGGGGACGAATATGGGGTCTTCTGGGCGGATGACACCGTTGATATTGTCTGGCCCATGGAAAATCCGATCCTTTCAGAGAAGGATTTGAAAAACCCCATGCTTGCAGATATCGAAGACGCGCATCTGCCCCCGTACCCCTGACGCTATCCCTTCACCAGCGTCGACAAGGCTTCCAGCTTTTCCTTGATTTCCTTCAGCTGACCTTCGATGCCCGTCAGGTTGTTATTTCGAAGTTCGGCTTCGATGGCTTTTGCCAGTTCGTAAATGTCCATGATGCCGAGATTTCCTGACGCGCCCTTGATGGAGTGTGCCGCCCTGGCGGCGGTGTCACTATCCCCCGCCTTGACAGCCGATTCCATATTGCTTAAGTCAACCATTCCCGTATCTACGAGGAGGTCCAGCAACTCCAGGTATTCGTCTTCATCCAGGCCCAAATCATCCGCTAACGCTTTGATATCCATTACATCTCCTTATGCTGTTGGTTTGAGGTATTGAATCCTGCCGGGGTCCATTTTTCAAGGACCCTTGCCATTCATTCGCTCTACGCATTGTCGGCGAACCGCCATGGTGGCAATGGAGATGCAATTGAGGGAGAATTCAATCATGCTTTTGAGCGTGTCGCTCAGCTGATCATACTCGCTTTGCAGCGCTTCCGGGTCCAGCGGGGTGGATTTCAGGTCTTCAGAAAAGTAAACGGATGCGGAAAAGGGTTCGTGCCCCATCTCAAGGAAAGGCAGCGGGCCGAAAAAATCATTCTTGTGCAGGTTGATGAACGCAAAGGGTTGGCTTTTTATATCCTCAACAATGGTCGCATGCCCTCTTTCAATCAGGGAAGGGGTTTCAGCTTGTTTCCCCGCGCTGAGTTTTCCTTCTGAACTGAAAGAGGCCTTTTCGTTCGCGTGAATCCCGGAGTGAATTTCCGCGAGCCTTTCGGTGATTTCCCCGAAACGGTTGTCAAGACTCAAAAGAACGCTCCTGAATTCATCGGAAAGGCTGGAGTACTCCGAATAGAGGGGGTCGAGGTCGAGGACACCCAGGCGTATGGTTTCGGTCGCGGTGAATGTGGCAATGCGACGACGTCCCATGGCCATCATGGATGAGATATTGCCGATGAAAGCGCCTTGCCCCACCTTTAAAATCTTTGTGGGCCCGGCGATGGTTTTCTTTGTCATTTCCGCTGTCCCGTCGAGTACTATCCAGATCCAGTTTCCGAATTCTCCTTCTTCAATAATCGTTGTTCCCTTTGAGAATGCTTCTTCCTCCACCAGAAAAGCGTAATGGGTGATGGGCTTTTTGATTAACGGCAGTTGAGATGAACTGCCTTCCAGGCCGGGTTGTTTTTTTTCATCCAATCCCGGTCCCAGCCGTTTGATAATGCCTTCATCCAGCATGCGAAGGCCGTCCAGAACGATCTCCATCTGTCCTCTGTGAATGGTTCTTTCGGCGCCAATCTTTTCTTGTTTGAATTCAAATTGACCGGTTGCCCAGCCGAACAAGGCATAGAGGGCCTCGATCCCGCGCAGGGAACTGTATGTGGCATGAGTGGGGTTTCCCCGGAGAAAAGTGACAGAAGCCGGTCCCATGGCGTGAGGGTTTGTTAGCCCCAGGATACCGGTGCTGCCGGTGGTTGAAATTAATTGCAGCAGATCAGGTATGCCCAGAAAACGAAGGTTGCCCGAGAAAACAACATTTTCATTCATTTCATATCCTTATGCGTTCCAGTTCAGGTTTTGTTGCGCTGATAGTGCTTTCACCTTTCAGCTTCGATCTAAGGGAACTTCCAAAAAATAATCTACGCATCTTGCTTGCCCTTTTGCCCGTTTTCTACGTTGTGATAACAGGCACATAGCTCACTATGCACCTGCCATCACGCCTTGAAAACGAACAAAAGTTCTGCACGATATACGTATATTATTGTTCCCTAATGAATCGAAACCGGGTTGTGGGGCGCAGCCCGCATTAGGCCCTAATCATCTGGTTTTTCGCCACAAAAAACAAGAAGTTCATTGATTGAAAAACTTAAAATTTCGGTTTCCCTGTGCTAGAACAGGTCGTCTTCCAATTGATCCCGGTTGCTCACATTGGGTTTTGTGAAAATGATTTTGTACTGGTCTTCAAATCCCCCAAAACAGGTGCGACATTCGCCGTTTGTTTCGCATCCTTTTTTTCCGGGCTGTTTTTCTTGAGGGGGAAGCGGCTCAAGATGCACCTCAAATCCCGCTTCTCCGTACATCTCAACCGCTTCGCTGAGGCGGGGTTCGGCGGCCACAAACTGCCTCCGCCAACCCCGGTCTTCCAGGGTTCTGGTGATGGTTTTCTCAGATGCCATGTGTCTCCTTGCGGTCCTGATCTCTAAATTGTTTCCACCACAATGAGCGTCTTTCCGGAAAGCGCTTTCAGGACCGGATCTGCCGGAGTGGACGGGTTCGAAAGCCGGGGGAGCGTCGCCCGGTTGATTTTGAGACCCTTTGCGTCAACTTTCTGCTTCGGCGCAGACCCTGTGTCCTCATCGGTCAGAACGTCCCTGCCGTCAAAAAGATCCAGGGCATAAGTCATTACCAGCCGGTCCAGGGTCATAAGCTCCGCCCTCGAATTAATTATGGAGCCGAAAAGGCCGAACCACGCCTCGAATATCAGGTTGCGGTGACGGTCTGTAACATACGGATAGGGCGCGGAAAGTGGAAGATCCTCAAACATGTCGGGAATCTGTTCATTCTTTTCCATGGCCTCCGCCAGGGGGGATTTGTTTTTCGCCGCCCGTTGCAGCAAGGTCTTAGCCATATCACGATTTTCTTCCAGATTTTGGGCGAGGTGTAGCACCAGGTGCCATCTCAAGGTGTTTCTCAACGCGGGATCATCCGCATCTTTTCCGGTATCGCGGATGGCTTTTCGAATGGCCCATGTCTCATCCCCTGTTGCACCGGTGGAAAAAGCCGCCGGGCGATTCCTGCCTTGGTGATCCCTCATCCACCCTTGATACTCGGAAAGAAGATGTTTGAAATCCTTTCCGGGTTTCAAAGCCTCAGGCGGAAAACAGACTTTCAGCATGCCCTTTTCAATAAGATCCGGAGAAACCGCCGGTTCCGTGAACCAGGGTTGGCAGAGGGTCAGGGATCCGAATGTCTCAACCAGACGTTCAAGTACCCGGCTTTCAACGTGGGTGTGGGGAAACAGCACTATGGGTGTTTGGGTCAAGGGTTTTTTAATCCTCATTTTTTCCATAAGGGGCCAAATACGTTATTTGAATGGTAT
>JAFCZI010000334.1 GCA_019314425.1 Deltaproteobacteria bacterium
TACAACGCCATCTACAGATAAATTTGTGACTTTTTACGAGGCTATAAACCTTTGTTTTGAAAAACAGGACGTGTTGATGACGGAAAAAAGCGTGGTTTTTGAATCAGGGGATTTGAAACTGGAAGGCCTTCTGGATAGGGCCGAGGGCGATGCAGGGGTTGTGATAACCCACCCGCACCCCCATACGGCGGATCCATGCAAAACAATGTGGTGGAATCGCTGGTGAAGGCCTGTAAAAAGGCGGGCTACGCCACCCTCCGATTTAACTTCAGGGGTGTGGGAAGGAGCGAAGGCCAATATGATGAAGGGGTTGGCGAGCAGGCCGATGTTCGTGGCGCCGTGGCATACCTCAAGGATCTGGGTATGGCATCCGTTGACCTGGCCGGGTACTCCTTTGGGGCCTGGGTGAATGCACGGGCGATCGGGGACTTGAATGATGTGGTCCGGATGATCATGGTCTCTCCGCCGGTGAATTTCATGGACTTTTCCTTTTTGCAATACACACCGAAAATTCAACTCATCATCGCTGGCTCCCGGGATGATATCGCACCCCCTGACATGATTCAAAAGATGTTACCCGGGTGGAATAAGGATTCGGCTTTTCATATCATTCAAGGGGCAGACCATTTCTACGGGGATGAGACCGGAAAAATCGAGGCCATTGTCGGAGATTTTCTGAAGACGTCCTGATTTCGGGTCCCTTGGCAAACAGCACTTACCAGAGAGAGCCATGGAACATATCAGCATCCTGAAAAATCCGGTTCAGAAATATGCTTGGGGTTCCGGAACGGCGTTGCAGTCCCTTTTAGGTTGGCCCGAGCCGTGGAAGGAACCGGCCGCAGAACTCTGGATGGGGGTCCACCCCAAGGCGCCGTCAGCGGTCGAGGTGGATGGTGGTTGGCGGTCGCTGATTGATGTCATCGCATCCGATCCCGTGTCTGTCTTAGGTACTGATGCCGCTGAACAGTTTTCAAACAGACTCCCTTTTCTATTCAAAGTGCTTGCCGCTGATCGTCCCTTATCCATTCAGGTGCATCCCGACATGAACCAGGCCCAGGACGGTTTTGAACGGGAAAACCGGCGCAATATCCCGATTGATGCCCCCGACAGAAACTACAAGGACGCGAGCCACAAGCCCGAGTGTCTGTGCGCGGTGACGCGTTTTGAGGCCATGAAGGGTTTTCGAGCGCCGGAAGACATCCTGAAATTGATGGATCGGGTTTTCCGTAAAACGCCGTTTAAGGCATTGGACCCATTACGAAAAGACCCGAATCCCGATGGATTGAAGCGCTTTTTTACATCCCTTATGACCATGGACGCGGCGCGACAAGCCCGGGTGGTTAATGAGGCGGTTGAAGGTGCCAGGCGGATTGCGGGTGAAGATCGTGCTTTTTACTGGCTCCTGGAATTGAACCGCGAATACCCCGGGGATGGGGGTGTGTTGTCGCCGCTTTATTTGAACCTGGTGGACCTTTCTCCGGGTGACGCCATCTATGTGCCGGCAGGTGAACTTCACGCTTACCTTTCAGGGGTTGGCATGGAAATCATGGCCAGTTCAGACAATGTCTTGAGAGGTGGTCTGACCCCTAAACATATTGACATCCCGGAGCTGCTTGGCATCGTCAATTTCACCGCCACTTCTGTTCTGAAGCAGCGACCGCTTGCCGATGACAACTTCGAACGTATCTACGAAACCCCGGCAGCGGAGTTCCAACTTTCCGAGATCGTTTTGAACGGCCATGAACGGTTCCTCAGCAGACAAGAAAGAAGTGTGGAGATCCTGATCTGTATGGCGGGCGAGGGCTTGATTGAGGAATCCGAAAGCGGCTGGGCCCTACCCCTATCAAAAGGCGTATCGGTCATTGTTCCTTCAGTTGTTCCCGGGTATACTCTCTCAGGCAACATGGCCTTGTATAAGGGTGGGGTGGGTGAAGGGGGACGTCCCGAAAGATCCTAATCTTGATGGCCTCGTAAAAAGCTACGTTGGACGACAAGATAACCGTATGAAGAATAACTCGGAAATTTAAGAGAAATGACATCTACTATTATGGACTATGAATCCAAAAATAAGACATACGATCAACGGTTTGTTCGTGAGGAACAACGGACTTATGAACTCAGGACGGATGGTCAGCTCGCGCGTAAGCGTGAGCGGTTTCGCCTGATCGATGCTTTTTCCGGAGCTGGAGGTATGACGCTGGGCTTTTCAAAGCGTTTCGGTCATGTATTTGATTCAGTATGGGCTAATGACTTCAACAACTACTGCGTTGAACCGTACAATACCAACTTCGGCGAGCGTTGTTTGTCAGGCGATATCGTTGACATTTTAAATAGTTCAATGGCCAAGATACCGGAAGCCGATGTGGTAATCGGAGGACCGCCTTGTCAAGGATTTAGTTTGCTGACTTGAATTGCGATATACGTTCTGATCAGAGTGAGGGTTCAGAGGTTCCGGGTTCAACGTTCAGGCTTAGGGGCAAGGATAGGATTGAAGATCCTGGAGTCCTGGTAAGATAAGCTGCTTCTGCAAAATGACTTCCAACGGACCACCAAATTCCCGGGTCGGAATGACGAACCCCGGAGCTTCGTATGTGAATACGGTCGGGTGCAATACAAAAAAGTGACATAGGTTTAAACGTGACCGTTTTATGCGAAAAAACGCCAAATAAGCGTTCAGAATCAAACAGAGGATATCAAATTATGAGGTTTTGTGGCT
>JAFCZI010000081.1 GCA_019314425.1 Deltaproteobacteria bacterium
CTTTTGAGGAAAATCTTTTCATTAGCCCTTTTTAGGGCTATTTCCAGGATATCATCGTTTATGGGTTTGGTAATGAAATCGGTTGCACCATATTTCAAGCTCTTTATGGCCAGGTCCATATCGCCATGCCCGGAAATCATAATCACTTCGGTTTCGGGCCTCTCTTCTTTGATCTTCTGAAGCACCTGGATGCCATCCATCCCGGGCATCTTTATGTCCGTCAACACGATGTGGGGCTTCTGCTCTCTGAAAAGACGCAGGGCTTCTGCACCACCCCCGGCTTTCAATACTTCGTAGCCCGAATCTGCCAGGGATATCCCCAGAACCGTTCGAATACCCTCTTCGTCATCTACCAAAAGAATTTTTTTAGACATCAATTCTCACTGGAAACGGGGAACTCAATAATAAAACGAGACCCTTCTTCTTCTCGGCTTTCCACCCTTATGACGCCATCGTAGTCCCGTACAATCCCATAACTGATGGAAAGGCCCAGTCCTGTGCCTTTCCCCACCTGTTTTGTTGTGAAAAAAGGTTCAAAAATTTTGTTGATAATGTTTGGCTGGATCCCGGTACCCGTATCGGCTATTTCCACCACGGCGAGCCCGTCTTTTGCGAGTGTTTTCAGGGATATTTTCTTGACGTTGACTTTGGACTCAACATTACCCCACCATTTTGCTTCAATCGCATCCCTGGCGTTGATGATCAGGTTTACAAAGACCTGTTCCAACCGATTGGAATCGGCCATAATGGATGGAAGATCCGGTTGCAGATCCATGACAATCTCGATTTCTCTCAGCGTCAATTGTCGGCGAAAGGTTTCAAGTGCCCGCTTAAGGGCGTCATTCAGCTGAACTTTTTCTCTGGCAACGCCTGACTTGCGACCGAACTCCCGCATGTGATTGATGATCTTTGACGCGCGATCCACCTGAGCATCGATTTCACGGGTCAATGTTTTCATGGTTTCGTCATCAATGTCCTCTCCCTTCAGGACCTTTTTGTGCAAAAAACTTCCTGCCGTCTTGATGACGGAGAGGGGCTGGTTCAATTCGTGTGCCACCCCGGTGGACATTTCTCCCAGTGTTGCCATCTTGCTCGCCTGAATCAGTTGTTGTTCCGCCAGCAACTGCTCGGTAATATCGTTAATGGTGACCAGAAAAACCCCCTTGCCCAGGTACTCGGTGGATGAAATCCGGATGTTCACATAGACGACCTTCCCGTCTTTTCCATAATGTTTTACCTGATCCAGTGCGGGAGATGTCTTCATTTGAGACGCGTATTGTTTATGCCCATCTGCTCCAAAAAAGCTGAGAAAGGACATCGTCAGAATCTCTCTCCGGCTGTACCCATATACTGCGGTGGCATTGTCATTACAGTCCATAATTTCCAGGGTTGACTGATCCAGGACAAAAACAGGGTTTGGTATGGTGGTGAAAATAACCCTGTATTTTTCCTCTGATTTTTCCACCTCCGATTCCAGGTGCTTCATTGCCGTCACATCCAGGGACATCTCCATGGCGGCAACCACGTCACCGTGCTTGTCCTTTATGGGGGAGGTTCGAACCATCCAATACGATTTTGTTCCGTCTTTGTTGACACCTTCTTCTTCGCTGTGGTAGGACCGACCGTCCTCGAAAGTCTTTGCAACAGGACACTCTTCGCATCTCACGGTTCTGCCTTTATAGACCTGATAACAGTAATCCCCTGAATGGGGGTCGAAATGTTCTGCAAACTCTCGATTGTATCTCAGCAACCTGAAATCTCTGTCCTGAACCGTAATATAGCAGGGGGCGGACTCAAAGAGTTTCTGATATTCTCCTTTCTGTTTGTTGAGCTCGTCCTGCTTTCCACCGATCTTCCGGCCCATCTGATTGATGGCAGTGGCCAGCTGGCCGATATCATCCACTCTCTTCAGGTCTACTGAATAATCATATTCCCCTCGGCCGATATGCCGTGTCCCTTCTATCAGTTTTCGAATGGGCCGATTGACAAATCTCAAAAGGAAGAGCGCTACGAAGCCGGATGTTCCGAAAAAGATGCAAACGGCCAGGAAGATAATACTTTTCTCGTAAGAAAAAACCGCCATGTCGGGGCCTTTCAATGAGACCACAACATCCAGTGTTCCCAAAACCTGCTTTTTTTCCGGATGAAAATGGCAGGTAGCGCTGGCGCACCCCGGTTCATTGTAAATGGGGCTGATGATTCCCATTTGCCTTTGTCCTTCCGGTGAATCAAATATGCGCGTCCTTTGTGCCAGACTCACATCGACCGGGGGGGGATCCGTTTCATGGCAGATAAAACAGGCTTTTTCCCGGATGTTTGTTGCCTGGCCCACCTCACCGGCGATGGTTGAATACTTGATCTCCCCGGCCTTGTTATAGATTCGGATGTTTTTTATGCTCTGTTCTTTTCCGATATTTCGGATGGTCTGGGTAATGTCTTCCCGGGAGTTGATCATCATGGCATAATGGACGCCCAATCTGATGGTATTTCCCAGCCGGTCCGCTCCTTCTACAATATTTTCAATGGCTCGTTTTTTCTGCTGGCCAATGCTGTAATAGGCCCAGGCGGAAATACTCAATGCCAGGATGAGCCCCACCCAGAAGATTAAGCGGAAACTGAGGCTGCGATAAATATTTTTTAAATGAGCCAGTTTCAAAACGCCCTCTTTTTCCCGATTTCTGCGTCAAACTCACCCGTTCTTAATAAAATGGGTTAATCCTCGAAATATCCAATATCTTCCTTCGGTTAAAATTTTTGCCTTCCTTGACCTCGAACAAAATTGAACATTTTGAAAATGGCTCAAATACTGGAAATTTTCCATGCTTCAATTGTGGATGGCCTCGTAAAGGCGGCCTATTCATCTTCATCTTTCGGAATCATTTCCTCTGGAATAACCATGTGCTCACTGATGATTTCTTTAAAATGGACCGCCGTGATACCCAGATCATATTCCTTTGAAAGATCCCGAATCTGGTCAATACAATTATGGCAGGGAACAAAGACGATCTTGGCGCCCGTTTCCCGGATCTGCTGAGCCTTGATTGCGCCACACTTGAGACGATCTTTTTTCATCTCGCCGCCCATGGGCATGGCGCCGCCCCCCCCTCCGCAGCAATAGTTGTAATTCCCCTGATGTTTCATGGGTCGGAAATCTTCTGAGAGATATTCCGCCAGGCGTTGGTTTTTTTCCGCCAGTCCACCGCTCCGAATTACATTGCAGGGGTCCTGGACGGTGGTGGGTTCCTTTAGCTTTTCTCTGATTTTTATGCGGCCGTCTCGTATATAATCGTGAAACAATTCTACTGAATGAACGACTTCTTGTTTGGGGGTAAAACCCAACCAGGTAGGCGCTTCGTACCGAAGCGCTCGGTAAGCATGGCCTCATTCAGTGACCGCGACTTGTTGCACCCCCAATTCTTCAGCCCGTTTGAAGGTATTCTCGACGATCGATTTGGATGTCTTCACATCACCGCAAAACATGGCGAGATTGGTATCATCCCATCCCGGTTTGCTGCAATAGGTGTAGTCTTCGCCAGCCACGTAAAATATTTTGGCCACCTCCATCATGTCCTGGGGATAAAACATGGGCTCCCGGGCGTTGACCGTGTAGAGGATCTTTGCGCCTTGTTTGTCAATGGGAATTTTCAACCCCACCAACTCCTCAGCCATTTCCTCCTCGCACCACACGACCGTATCCACCCAGTCCTCATCGGTAACGGCCATCTGGTTGCCGAACTCTTTGTAATTATCAATGGCTTTTACCAACCCCACAGGCGCTATTCCCTGCGAAAAGAGCATGCCCCTGAGCAGGGATATCATGAGCGCGATATCAATTCCGAATGGGCAGTAAAGGGTACAACGACGGCACATGTTACACTCATGATAAACCGTATCGTAAACTTTTTGCAAATAATCCCGGTCTACTTTCCCTTTTTTTCTGAGTAACTCTTTCAAGAATCTCACTTTATAAGATGGGATCATCTTGGGATCATTTCCGTGGGCTCTGTAAAAGTGGCATGTATCCGCACAGAGCCCGCATCGGGCACAGATGTTCAGCCACATTTTGAAACGGGCGCTGAGCCTGGGCTTCAAGAAGTTTACGATTTCATCGGGTTTTATCTCTTCACTCATAATCAAACTCCCCAATAATTGAAATAGTCCTGATTGTTTAGTCCCTTATCACCTGGTTTTCTGTCACAAAAAACAAGAAGTTTATGGGCTGCAAAACCTAAAACTGCGGCTTTGCCGCCTTAGATGGAATATCCCCTTCGACCAAATTCAATGCCTGATGCGCCTCTGGAAAAGAAGAACAAAATGAAGTGTGAAAGCTTGGTGAACGGAATCAAGATCAGCATGATCTCACCTGAAAGCATATGGATAAGGGTCATATTGTTTCCAAAAAAAACAATCTCATCCAGGGTTCCGTGGGTAAGAAAATAACCGGTTAGAAATGGCAACGCGGTGATAATAATGAGAAAATAATCTGCAAATCCGGAAATAAGGCGTATGTCGGCAGAAAAAATGCGCCTAAGCAGAAAGAAAAGCGCAATTGCCAGAAGAATGAGGGTCATCCAATCCGCCAGCCAGGCCGGTATGGGCGCCCAGTACCATTCAAAACGGGACTCTTCCCACAGGGAGATGTGACCGGACAGCCATATGGGGACAATGACAAGGCAGATATGGAATATGTAGCCGAGGGTGGAGTATACAGGGTTTTTTGCAACGCTCTTGTTTAATGGCAGCAGCCAGCGGCCAATGGACGCAAAGACATACTTCCAGCTGAAATTCTGATAAATGATTTTGTCCTTCTTGGTAGAGACCACCAAAAACATGGCAGCCCTCAAAATACTGCCGATAACGAAAGTCATAAAGGCAATCCAGAGGAGCGGTCCTTCAACAAACAGGTAGAAATCCATAATACGCCAAACCTCCTTAACAAAATTTGTTACCTAAACCCTGCATTCAACTTTTTCGGACAGCGCAATCCGGGCCTATGGCACACCTAGCACAGACGAAATTCATCCAGGCAATACCCTGCATGGGGTAACTTCAGTGTATATACAGAATTACGTATATACGCCGAAACTAACATTGTCAATGAAATTTTATGGTGGTGATTCAGATCAACCACGCAGGGGCGGTGTTTTCCCGCGGGCGGGGAAATGCAGGGGGCATCGCCATCCGGGTTCGCCATGAGGGCGGACGTTGCGCCTTTTTCCATGAGCCCGAAACAGATTGACGTAATGGTTTCTGACTTCGTGGTTGCTGCGGCCCGAGCGGCGGAAGCGGGTTTTGACGGTGTGGAGATTCACGGCGCCCATTTCTATCTGATCAGCCAGTTCCTATCGCCTCTTACCAATCAGCGGGATGATCGTTATGGGGGAGATGGCGTCGCACATATACTCAACCAGTTCCGGGCCCTCCAGCCATTTCATTTGGGATGTCCCTGAGCGGTTGGTCCATGCGCCGTTTTTTCCCGGCGCTCGTTTTGAGTGAATTCGATCGTTCGTGATCAGGCGAATGAGGCTGGAAAAGAGGATGATCTGAGGGTTATACTGACGAAAGTCCGTTGTAATGGCCTGGATGGCCTCACGGGTGGTCAGAAAAATGGACGCTTTTTCCACCAGACACCTCTGCACACGTCTCGGTATTGTAAAAACCCTTCATATATTGGAAATTATTGGGCTATGTCGAGGGATTTCACCCTTGTTCTTTTTGACCTGTTCTTCTGGAATTGCCTTACGGCCCGGTTGTGTTCCTTCAATGTTCCGGAGAAATAATGGGTACCGTTATTTTTAGAAACAAAATAGTAATCGTTTCCCTCCGCCGGATTCAGCACCGCTGAAATGGCGGCTAGGCCCGGATTTGCGATGGGAGCGGGTGGAAGCCCCCGGATCATGTAGGTGTTGTAGGCCGTTTGGGTTCTCAAATCCTTTTTTGTGAGGTTCCCGTTAAAGTGGCTAATGCCGTAAATAACCGTTGGATCACTTTCGAGCCGCATGTTTTTTTTCAGGCGGTTTAGAAATACACGGGCAATCATGGGTCTTTCTTCCGGGCAACCCGTCTCTTTTTCCACAATGGATGCAAGGGTGATGACCTGCGTAAGCGTCATGCCCGAGTCTTTTATCTGCGCTTCCAGTGGGGTGACAATGTCCCGGAAGCGCTTGACCATTACGGTTATGATCCTGCTGACCTTTTCTTTCTGACGAAACCGGTAGGTATCCGGATAGAGATACCCCTCCAGGGTGTCCCCGGAAAGACCCAGGCGTGTTACCAGCGATCTGTCCCTGGCCTGTTCAAGAAAGGATGCTTTATCTGAGAAGCCCTTCTGTTCCAGCAACTGGGCGATCTGGTCCAGGCTGAAGCCCTCCGGAATTGTAATGGGATGGGTAATGATTCGGCCTTCTTTGAGGGTTTCAAGAATTTCCAGGGCGGGCGTGGCGCCATTGAGCCGGTATTCGCCCGTTTTGATGTGGTGGTCGTGCCCCATGAGTCGGCCTGCCAGGCGAAACAGAGTGCTGTTCCGGATAATATCAGCGTTTTCAAGATCCACGGCGACCTGTTTCAGCGTTGCCCCTTCTTCTACTACGAAATTCTGGTTTTCACCCTTTTTGTTCACCGGCTGAAGCGCGTGATGTACCCACGCGGCGGTCAGCAGAAACAGCAACAGAAAGAAGCATGCCGCTCCCAAAAGGACGGTTCGTTTTCCCCTCGCGGAAAATCCGGGTGGTTTGTGCGCTTCGTTTGTCATGTTGCCGTCAGTCCATCACGGGGCGCCCAGATTTTGGCCATGAGGTAGAGCCCCTACCCACCCAATCTTTTAATGCACGCATTCCCGTAGGGGCGGATCTGTGTGTCCGCCCTTCTCCGATACCTAAGGAACGTGGCTACGACTCAGGTTCGACAGGTTTTCAAGGAAGGTCCTGGTCGGGGGGGACATTCTCTGATTTTCCCGGTAAGCGATGCTCACATCCAGGAAGAGCGTCTGGTCATGCTGTAGATCGATTCGTGACTTTTTACGAGGCCATAAAATTTACGGATACCATAAAAATAATGCAATTGACACGATTTTTTATGATGGATCATGCCCCACTTGAGATTGGTTTTCACCTGAGTGAACCCCGGAGGTTTCGGGCTTTCGTTCGGACACTATTTAATTCGGTGCTTCGTGAGAATCTGAATCCAAACATTACTGTTATGGAAGTAGATGCCAATATGGAGAATACGGCGTTTTCAAAAGCTGTTATTGACGTAGCGTTGATTTTTTTTTAAAATTCGAAATTCTGGGATGAAAGGTTTATGGTCCCGTAAAAAGTCAAAATCTATCTGTAGATGGCGTTGTAAAAGGCCCCCTGTATTTGAGGTGTAGTGGTTTTTCAGGATCGTCGGGTATACATGTAGTATGTTGAGATGCCGAAAAACCACTGCAACGCAGTAGATGGGACTGTTTATATTGCCATCAAAGGTTAGTTCGACATCAATGCTGATAATCATCAGCCCAAGGGGGGTGGACAGGTCATCAATCAGAAATCATCAATTAGTACGTATCGATCCAAAAAATTGGTGGTGGGTATTTCCGGAGCAAGTGGCGTCATTTATGGCGTCAGGTTGCTCGGCTTGCTCAGGGAAACCGATTTTGAAACGCATCTAATCGTTTCCGATTCCGGAAGGCGAAACATCGAAATCGAGACCGAATACAGCACCGGTGAGGTCGAAGCCATGGCGGATCAGGTGTATGAAAATCGGGATGTGGGCGCAGCGCTGGCCAGCGGATCTTTCCTGACCTGCGGCATGGTGGTGGTGCCCTGTACGATTAAAACCCTTTCGGGAATTGCCAATTCCTATACCAACAGCCTGCTTGAGAGGGCTGCGGATGTAAACCTGAAGGAGGGCCGGAAACTGGTTCTGGTGGTCAGGGAAACCCCCCTCCACAAGGGTCATCTTCGGTTGATGACTATGGCAGCTGACATTGGGGCTCATATTTTGCCCCCCGTGCCCTCTTTTTATCACCAACCGAAAACCCTTCAGGATATTATAGATCAAACCATCGGAAAAATTTTTGACTACCTGGGCATTGAGCACGAACTGTTCAGGCGATGGGAGGGGTGATTTGTTGTTTCCATTTATAGTAAAGGTCCGTGTGAAAGGCTGACGCTTCATAGAGCATAAACCGGAAGCAACTCAAAACACATGATTAATTGAGGCGAAACGTGATTAAAAAAGCGGTTATGGAAAGATGGAACAGAGAAAATTCCGCCGAATTATACCATGTTCGAAACTGGGGGTCGGGTTACTTCGACATATCGGAAGAGGGTAACGTGATCATTCGGCCCATTCGTCATAAAAAAGAGATTACCGTATTTAGTTGGAAAACTTAAAGCCTGCCATATGCTGGATCGTCTTCAGTGCCGGATTCCTGGGCCATCGAACATCTTTTTCCCATTATGCCCATCCACCGGCTTAACGAAATGCCATCGTGCCTCGCGAACCTGACCGACATTACCTGCGATTCCGATGGCAAAATTG
>JAFCZI010000082.1 GCA_019314425.1 Deltaproteobacteria bacterium
TAATACCGAGAGAAAAATGCTCATTCTCTTTATCAATACGAAGTATCACCGCTCTTACATCGTCGCCTTTTTTGTAAAACTCTGACGGATGTTTGATCTGCTTGGTCCAGGAGATATCAGAAATATGAACCAAGCCGTCAATGCCCTTGTCAATGCCCACAAAAACTCCGAAATCCGTAATATTCTTAATCTTTCCCTCAATAATAGCGCCGATGGGATATTCTTCCATGATGACATCCCAGGGGTTCGGTTCGAGCTGTTTAACGCTCAGGGAAATCCGCTTTTTGGCCACATCCATGCTTAAAACCATGGTTTCAACCGTATCGCCAACGCGGAAGAGTTCTGAAGGATGCATGACCTTACGAGTCCAGGACATCTCGGAAATATGAACAAGCCCTTCCACGCCCTCTTCGATCTCCACAAAAGCACCATATTTTTTCAAAGTGGCAATACGCCCCGGAACCTGGGTCCCCACAGGGTATTTTTCTTCTATCCCAGTCCATGGATCTGCGGTCAGCTGTTTGATGCCCAGCGATACACGTTCTTTTTCCCGATCAAAACTCAAAACTTTTACCGTGATCTTATCGCCAATCTGGTAGAGTTCAGAGGGGTGCCCGGTCTTACTCCAGGCAATGTTGGTCACATGGACAAGGCCGTCAATACCGCCCAGATCAATGAACAGGCCATAATCGGTAATATTGGTGACCGCACCATCAATCACGACGCCTTCTTCAAGATTTTCAAGCACCTTTTCACGCAGCGCCGCTCGCTCAACCTCCAAAACAGCCCGTCGCGACAATACAATATTTCCCTGACGCCGTTCATATTTGATAATCTTGAAATCATGCTCGACACCCACCAACGTATCCAGATCCTTCACCGGCCTCAGATCGGCCTGAGAACCGGGCAAAAAGGCCTGAAGGCCCACATCCACTGAAAGGCCGCCCTTCACCCTGGAAATGATCTTGCCTTTGATGGTTTCATTATCTTTGTAGATTTTTTCGATATCATCCCATATTTTAACCCGCGCAGCCTTTTCCTTGGACAAAATAATGTTCCCATCTTTGTCCTCCTTGCGCACCAGAAGGACTTCCACTGTATCACCCACCTGTGCCGTGAGGGTACCTTCGAGATCCTTGAATTCGTTGAGACGGATTTGCCCTTCCGATTTGTATCCAATATCCACCAAAACGAATTCATTATCGATTTGGACAATTTCTCCACTGACGATTTTACCTTCCTGGATACCCTTCATGCTTTCTTCGAACATTTCCATGAAAGAGCGATCGTCGTCCATGCTCCCTCCGCTTTCGCTGGAATCGGCTGAGAATTCGTCGGTAAATCCATCTGGATCTTCCCAAATGGCGGCACTTGTGTTTTCTGTTTGTGAAAATCCACTTTCGGACATTTCGCCTGTTCCTTTACTCATCAACTTACGTCCCCCTGGTTTAATTAATATTCTTGATTCTCATGAGATGATCAATCAAAAAAAACAAGGGCATCCCGTGTCAACGCACCAAGATGCCCCTTGCCAACATTCCAGAAATCCAATTCTAAAGGTTTTCGACCCGCTGCGGCTACCGCTCCACGGGCCTTCGGTTATCTTCTTCGACTTCAAAACACACTCAGCCACCTTCATCAAAACATTTGACTTCAGGCGGGAAGGATTGCGAAGAGGCAAAAAAAAGAAGCCCCCTCGTCGTTAAACAACTTAAACGAAACCTACTCCATAACCAAAAGATATCTGATCAGTCTAAACATTTCGACTTAAATGTCAACAAAAAACCAATAACCCCACTAAAAAACACCTTATCCCGCGCCAAACCTTTCAGAGCGTCGAAAATCACTTAGGACCCTTTTCTTCTTGCGTTAAAGGGCGGGATGGTTATTGTGGTGCTGATGCTTGGAAAGCCAGATACACCATAACCAGCAAAATGTAAAGCAATAAATACAAAATGCGAAATAAACATCATACTTTTTTTGCCACCTGCCCGAAAGGTATCGAGGAGCTCCTTTACCATGAGATCCTTTCGCTGGACACCCCCCCTGTAAAACGGGCCCGTGCTGGCGTTTTTTTCAAAGGCGACCTTCAATCTGCATACAAAGTCTGTCTCTGGTCCCGTCTCGCAAACCGCGTCCTGCTTCCCCTGGCCCATTTTGAAGCCAAAACACCGGATGATCTTTATATCCGGATTTACGAGCAGATACAATGGGATGACCACATGAGCCCCGGAGAGAAAATCACCGTGGATTTTACGGCGGATCACACCAACACCTTCCATTCCCACTACGCGGCCCTTCGCGTTAAAGACGCTATCGCCGACCAGTTTCGCGCCAAAACCGGATATCGTCCATCCGTTGATACGGAAAACCCCGACATTCGCATCAATGTTCACATGAAAAAAGACCTGGCCCAGGTTTCCCTGGATTTGAGCGGACTCAGCCTGCATAAACGCTTTTACCGAATGGCAGGCGGCGCGGCGCCCCTGAAGGAAAACCTGGCCGCCGCCATATTGCTCCGGGCACATTGGCCTCAACTGGCCCGGAAAGGCGCTCCTCTAGTGGATCCCCTGTGCGGATCGGGGACCCTGTTAATTGAAGGCGCGCTCATGGCCATGGACAGGGCACCGGGGCTCTTGAGACCGCGTTTTGGCTTTACAAAATGGAAACAACACGACCCTGACCTATGGCAGAGTTTGCTGAAGGAAGCAGAAGCACGGGCGGAAAAAGGCATTCAAAAAGCCTCCCAGAGGTTCTTTGGTTTTGACAAAGACCCTGAAATCATTGCTCAGGCGCGGAAAAATGCGTCCCGCGCAGGTATTGGGGATGTCATTTCGTTTCAGACGCGGGATATTAAAGTCCTTACGGCGCCTGAAACGACGGTTCCGGGATTGCTGATTGCCAACCCCCCCTACGGGGAACGCATGGGCAAGAAGATGAATCTTGATAACCTCTATAAAACACTGGGAGATCGACTGAAAAAGCACTATGATGGCTGGGCGGCCGGCGTGTTTACCGCCCATCCCGATCTGGCCAAAAAGATGGGCATCCGTGCCAGAAAACAATATAGCCTTTTTAATGGCCCCATCCCCTGCAAGCTCCTCAACTTTGACATTCGGGAAGAATGGGTTATGCACCCCAAAACACCCGGGCGCCCATTGCCGCTGGCCAGTGAAAAGGCTGATCCGGAACCCGGCGCGGAGATGTTTCAAAACCGCCTGAAAAAAAACTTGAAAACCCTTGGAAAATGGGCTCGAAAGGAGGGCATCACCTGCTACAGGCTTTATGATGCAGACATGCCCGAATATGCCGTTGCCATTGATGTTTATGAAGACCAATTACATGTTCAGGAATACCGGGCGCCTGACAGTGTTTCCCCTCTGAACGCAAAAAAACGGTTGAAGCAGGTTCTGACCGTCCTGCCTGGGATATTGAAGATACCGCGCGAGAAAATCGTTTTTAAGGTGAGGGAAAGGAAAAAGAAAGACGCACAATATGAACGATTTGATTCTCAAGGCCGTTTTTTTGAGGCCAGGGAAAACGGTCTCCGTTTTCTGGTGAACCTCACCGACTACCTGGACACCGGGCTTTTTTTAGATCAAAGACTTCTGCGGGAACGAATAGGAAAGGCATCTGCGGGAAAACGCGTATTGAACCTTTTCTGCTACACCGCAACAGCGACGGTTTACGCGGCAAAAGGCGGTGCTGCCACCACCAAAAGTGTGGACATGGGCAAAACCTATCTCAAATGGGCCGGGAAAAACCTTTCCCTGAACCACTGTAATGGACCGGAACACCCGCCGAAACACCAACCAAAGCATCAACCAAAACACCAATTGGTGCAGGCCGACTGTCTGGAATGGATTGCCGCCTGCAAAGACCGCTTTGACGTGATCTATCTGGACCCCCCGACCTTCTCCAACTCCAAACGGATGCAAACCTCGTTTGACATCCAACGGGACCACGTAGAGCTGCTGACCCGAACCCTTCGTCTCCTATCCCCCGACGGGGTCCTGATGTTTTCCTGCAACCGCCGAAAATTCAAACTGGACCGTGATGCCCTGCAACAATGGGACATTAAAGATATCACCCGGTCCACCATTCCCAGGGATTTTCACAGGAACCCGCACATCCACAAGGCTTTTGAGATGAGGAAAAAGCTGAAACACAGGTAAGATTTTTGCCGGACTACGGAAAAATAGGATTGTCGCCACCCCTAATAATATGCTATATGATAAGCGGCGGATTTTCGACACTGAGTTTGTTGAGAAACAGGGTTTTTCAACACACCCATCACTTACCTTTTTCAAAAAAACCACATGAACGAGAAACCAAATGACTGATCATGAAACGCTCCTGCAAAATGCCCAAGAAAGCCTCAACGAAATCGTCAAGCCCTATCAGGTCGAAATCAACCGACGGCAGCGTATGGCCAATTTCATCAAAAACTGCATGCGCTGTGCCACCCGGAACGACTTTCTTCAACTCGACGAACTGCTGAAGGCCAAAACAGCCCGAGATATCCTGGAAGAAACCGGCATTGAGGAAAGCGAACATATATTCGAAGGTCTGCGGGAATACGCCAACGAACAGGTGGATCGATACCGAATGGGGTTCATCGAAGATCTCACGGACAAGGCCCGGGAAGCCGACCTGGAGATAAGCATTGATTTCCCCCGATTCTATTCGCTGAAGGGAATTGAGGGAGAGATTGATTTCTCCAATCGCACCACCACCATCAACAAGAAGCTGCTCAAATCCATCGATCCCAGGCGCATCGTGACAGCCTTGCTACGCATCAAAAAGCAGCTCTACGACCGCCCCTACGACCCCCGAACCTTCATTGACTCCCTGTATGGGATCTACAATGAAATTCTTAGCCGGGAAAAGCTTCCACCGGGCGCCAAGGTAACGGCCCAGCGTCTTTATCTGGACTACGTGGTTTCTTTGCAGAGTAAACCCTTTTTTCAGGACATGGACAAAAGCAGGTTCCGCGGGTACAGCGGCGCCCAGTTCAACGTGGATCTGTGGCGTTATTTTCAGGCGGGCATCGAGGGCACATCCAGCGGCCATATTCTTAGAATGACGCCGGGAAGAATCAGCGCGCTGTGGCTCATTGACAGCGATGGAGAAAAACGCCGCATCACCAGCATATCATTTGAGGAGAACAAAGACTGATGACCCCACAACAGATAGATCAATTGAAACCTTTCGAGGCCAGGGCCATTATCGAGGAATTGAGAAAGGGCAGCGTTCCCGTGGATTACGTACCGTTCTTTACGGTGGGACGGGAAAACTGGCTCACCCTGATCGAGGACGACCTGGACAAATACATCGCCGAGGGCGGCGCAAAAGTCCGTTTTTTGAGCGGTGATTACGGGGACGGCAAAACCCATTTCATGTCGGTTATCCGCCACATGGCCCTTCAAAAGGGATTTGCCGTATCCTTTGTGGTCTTAACCCGGGAAGTGCCCATTCACAAATTTGAGGCGGTTTACCAGGCCATCGTGAAACAACTTCGTGGCCGATTCGACGGAGTCGGCATCCACAACCTGCTGGACGACTATGTAAGTGAAGCGGTGAAGGGCCTGGTGCTTGAAGACGGGTCATCATCTCCGGAAAAGCTGGCGGACATCTCAAACAAAATTCGCTCCCTTCCCGGAATGGATATCAATTTTGCCAACGGGGTGATTGCGCTGTTGAACAACCGTTTGCAGCCCCTTGCGGAAGGAGAGGCGCAAGAAGAGCGGGACCATGCCCGAGATATTCTCTATCTCTGGTTTGAAGGGGGAAAGGTTGCCAAAAAAGAGATCAAGCCCTTCCATATTTTTGAGGTGGTCAACAAGGCCAACAGCAAAAACTTTCTGAACGCCCTGATTGCTTTTCTGCGGTTTGCGAAATACCAGGGCCTAATCCTTCTCATGGATGAGCTGGAAACCGTGGTGAGCCAGGGCAAGTCCATACGCAGCGCGGCATACGAAAACGTCAGGCTGCTCATCGACAACACAGAACAGGCAGGGTTTCTTCACATATTTTTTTCCATTATCCCCGATATTCTGGAATCTGAAAAAGGCTTCAAGTCATACGACGCCCTTTGGAGCCGGGTCAGGTCCATCGGCGAAAACAAACGGCTCAACTATCGCGGGGTTCTCATCGATCTTCACCGAACCCCCCTGAAAACAGGGGAACTGACAGCATTGGGAAAAACCCTCCGAACCATTCACGGCATCGCTTATAGGTGGGACACGGAAGAACGCATCCCGGACAGCCTTCTTGAAGATATCTGCAAAAACCAGAAAAAGATGGGCGTATTGAGCGAGGTCAGGCTTTTCGTGAAGCAGGTTATCAGCATCCTGGACATGGGGGAACAGGGTAATGACGCCATTGAGAAGCTGGATCTCACGGCCCAGATGGTTCAAAGCCAGGACGAAATGGAAAAAGAAAAAATTGAACACCTTCAACCCAAGTGGGATTCGTAAGTGGACCTCGCGTCTTTTAAAAACACCATCGAACATGAACGTAATTTCACCCTCAGGCGCGCTATTGAACGTCTGCGGGAAGGAATATTCGATCCCCTTGCGGTCCGGTTGCTCACCGCCCGGGAAGACAAACTGGTTCGCGCCTTTGACCAAGGGCTTTCGTCCCCCAGAGACAATTTCTCCCCTCATCTTTGCGTAGCCGGGGATTACGGCCAGGGCAAATCCCACTCGCTCGCCTACCTTCAAGAAAAAGCGCTGAAAGACGGATTTGCAACCAGCATGATCAACCTCGATCCCCGCGAGGTCCCATTTCACGATTTCAGGCAGGTGTACCGGGAGCTTCTGGCCCGAATTCGCTTTCCGGACCATGAAGGGACCTTTTTTTCAAGATGGAAATCCTGGTCGGAAGATTTCGCATCGCGGGCCAAAAACAACGGAAACCGTATCCAGGCAACGCTTCCGGACGAAATGCCGCACTTTTTCAAGGCCATGCTGACAGCTGCGGCCAACAAAACCATCCCGCTTTCCGACAAAAAGAAGACCCTTAAAAAACATCGGCAATACCATCCCCGGGAGTTTCCATTTCTTCTCAAACGAGCCCTGTCGGGCACGGTTGTGCCGGTATACCGGCTGAGAAATGTTTGCCGGTACCGCAGCGTGGACTTCTACAAAGACGCCCCCCTGAAATGCACGAACCCCCATGACTATCTCACGCAGATATTCTGTATGGCAGCTCTTTTCAAACAGATGGGATACAAAGGGTGGGTGGTTCTTTTTGACGAGGGGGAATCCATTGCTCAGATGCGGATCACCGGCAGATCCAAAAGCTATCGATACCTTCACAGATTTTTTTTAAACAGCCCGGCCGTTACGGAACTTTATCCGGTCTTTGCTTTCACCGACGATTTTTTCTTTCGGCTCAAAGAGGAAGACTACGACCGTATTCGCGTCACCAAAAAAGGTGAACTCCCCTATTTTGACATGAACTATGCCCACGCATGGAAAAACCTGGACGTCCATCGACTTCATGATCTGTCCGGGAAAGAATGGGATGAATTGACCCGGAAACTCCTTTTGCTGCACACGAAAGCATATAAATGGACCCCCGAAAACGGGCGCATTCAAGAGGAAATGGAAACGGTTCTGGCGCAAACGGTCAACCGGGAAACCCGCCTCAGAATGCAATCGCTGGTCAACCAACTGGATATAGCCCACCAGGAAGGAATACAGGAGGATAGGGGACGCTCCTTCATATATTGACATATCGAATACAATCTGTTATGAAAATAGGCATGCCACGCAGATCACGAATAGATGCGCCTGGGGCGCTACACCATATCATAGTTAGAGGCATCGATAGAAAAAGCATCTTTGGATGATGTTGATAAAGATATTTTTTTAGAACGTTTGAAAAACATCTTAACAGAGAGCGCCACATTGTGTTTCGCTTGGGCATTAATTCCCAATCATTTTCATTTACTTTTACGAACCGGCAACGCTCCGATATCAATCGTTATGAAAAGACTTCTGACCGGTCACGCAATCTATTTCAATCGTAAACATCGTCGTGTGGGCCATTTATTTCAAAATCGATATAAATCGATTCTTTGCCAGGAAGATGCATATCTGTTTGAACTTGTTAGGTATATTCATTTGAATCCTATTAGAGCTAAAATTGTAGCTGACCTTAGGTTTCTGGATAAATATGCGTATAGTGGTCATGCTGCAATAATGGGAAGAAAAAAGAACGATTGGCAGGATACCGATTATGTCCTCAAATTATTTGATACCAGGTTGTCATCAGCACGCAGGCGGTATCGCGAATATGTTGAGAAAGGAATATCAGTTGGGAAAAGGCCGGATCTTATCGGTGGTGGGCTTGTCAGAAGCACCGGAGGATGGGATGCACTCAAAGGATTGAGAAAGATAAAAGCATATATGAAAGGGGATGAGAGGATTTTAGGCGACAGCGATTTTGTTGAAAGTGTATTAAAAGCCTCTCAGGATAA
>JAFCZI010000335.1 GCA_019314425.1 Deltaproteobacteria bacterium
GTTTGCTGAAAAATTTTGTTCAAACAAAAAAAATGATGGAACAATTTACCAAAAAAGGTGGGCTGAACATGCCGTCTCTCTTCGGATAGGGGGTACATTCATGATGCTCAAAACCAATACATTTAGGGGGGTGGTAGGAGAAAATGGCCGTTAGAATTCGATTAACAAGGATGGGAGCGAAGAAAAAACCGTTTTATCGTCTGGTGGCAGCTGATTCGCAGTCGCCCAGAGATGGCAGATTCCTGGAAATCCTGGGATATTACGATCCCATGAAAGAACCTGCTGTTGTGAAAATCCATAAGGATAAGCTCCAGTACTGGATTGAAAAAGGGGCGAAACTTTCAGAGGCAGCCAGGGCTCTGGTAAAACGGGAAGGCGCGATTAAACCCGATTCCGCAGCAGCCTGAACACCGCATTTCTGTGAATTCCAATGGAGGTGAACTGAGATGAAAGAGCTAGTTTCATACATTGCGAAAGCGCTGGTTGATAAGCCGGAAGATGTGGTCGTCACAGAAATCGAAGGGGAACAGACGTCGGTTCTTGAACTGAAGGTCGCCAAAGAAGATTTGGGCAAGGTTATTGGGAAGCAGGGGCGCACCGCACGGGCTATGAGGACAATTCTCAGTGCAGCCTCCACGAAAATCAACAAACGATCCGTATTGGAGATTATTGAATAGCTTTGAACGCGCCCTCAGGCTTGCCTGATAATGTACTCTTCTTTGGGAAGGTCCTTCGGCCGCATGGGTTGGAGGGTCTTTTGCGAGTGCAGTCTTTTTCGCAGTCGGAGGCCTTGCTGTTGAATGCGGAGACGGTTTTTTTTAAACTTGTGACCGGAGAAAATCGTCATTTAAGCGTTATTTCCGCCAGGCCCCATAAAAATGTCTTTCTGGTAGAACTGGCTGGGTTGACAGATATAAACCAGGCGGAGTCTTTCAGGGGGGCGGAGATTTATGTTGGCAAAGATGCCCTTGTTCGGGAAGAAGGGGAATATTTCTGGTTTGAGCTATTGGGCCTCGATGTTTTTTCAGATGATGATGTGTTTCTGGGGGTCGTTTCACAGATTATCCCTGCGGGGAGTAATGAAATCTACGTTGTGAAAAACGGTGACCGGGAAATTTTTCTGCCGGCCGCTCAAGAGGTGATTAGCCATATTGATTTAGAAAACGGGAAAATGATTGTCTCGGTTTTGGAAGGGTTGTTGGATTTGAATGAAGTTTGACGTTTTGACCTTGTTTCCGGATATGTTTACTTCCTATCTGAAGGAAGGCATTCTGGGGCGCGCCATTGAGCGGGGCCTCGTGGATGTGGCGTTGCTGGACATCCGTGATTTTTCCAGGGGCCCTCACCGGATTGTTGATGATCGCCCATACGGTGGCGGTGAGGGTATGGTCATGAAAGCGGGACCGATTTTTCGCGCCCTTCAATCCGTCGAGCGAATGGAAGGGCACGGTCCCGTGGTGCTTTTTTCACCGCAGGGGGAGCCTTTCACCCAGAACATGGCTTGGGAGATGGCTGAGTGGCAGCAGCTTATATTCGTCTGCGGTCGATATGAAGGCGTAGATGAGCGGGTACGATCAACCTGTGTTGATATGGAGTTGTCCATCGGGGATTATGTCTTGAATGGTGGCGAATTGGCCGCTATGGTTGTTATTGAAGCGGTCAGCCGACTGCTTCCGGACGTTCTGGGTGGTGAGAGATCGAACCTGGAGGACTCTTTTGAAAATGGTCTTCTGGAATACCCCCATTACACACGGCCAAGGGTGTTCAAAGACCTGGAGGTTCCCCCGGTGCTTTTGTCCGGTAACCATGAGGAAATTCGATTGTGGCGGAAAAAGCAATCGCTTAAAAGAACCCGGGACCGAAGGCCGGATCTGTTTCAGAAGGCTGAATTGTCTTCTGAAGATAAAGCGATCCTGGAAGAACTGGCGTAATGCGTCTCTATGTTGGGCTTGTCCATTTTCCCGTTTACAACAAGCATCAAGAGACGATTGCTTCGGCCATAACGCCTTTGGATATTCACGATTTTGCTCGACTGAGTAAAACCTATGACGTTAAGGGCTTTTTTGTTATTACGCCTCTTGAAGACCAGCAGGCGCTGGCAGGTCGAATTTTGCGGCACTGGATTTCCGGGTACGGCGCCCAATACAACCGTCACAGAAAGGAAGCCCTGAGCCTGGTCAGTGTAACTGCGTCATTGGACATAGCGCTTGAAGAGGTGAAGGAGAGGGAAGGGGGCACGGCTACGATAGTTGCAACAGATGCGGCTATGCAGGAAAACCGTGCCATGAGTTACGAAACGTTAAGGGGACTTGTTTTATCGGATGAATTGGTTTTCCTGCTGTTTGGAACGGCATGGGGGCTGCATGAGGACGTTCTGCAACAAGCCGATCATGTGCTGGACCCCATCTCCGGAAGATCGGAATACAATCATCTTTCAGTAAGGACGGCGGCGGCCATTATCCTGGATCGGCTGGTGGGTCGGCCGACCGGTTAAATATTTTTAAACTGCAGTATCATGGGAAAACACAGTCTAAACAAAGAACGAAGCACCAGCTTTAGCCAAGGTTTCGGCTGGCGGGCCGGTGAGTTCAGGTGTGTGACATAAGGAGAAAGAAATGAATGTTGTAGAAATGCTCGATATGGAGCAGATGCGCGGCGACATCCCCGACTTCAAGCCTGGCGATACCGTCA
>JAFCZI010000004.1 GCA_019314425.1 Deltaproteobacteria bacterium
AATTGAACATTTTTCAAAGGTCTCGAAACGGTGTTAAAAGATAGCTTCGTGGCTTTTTACGAGAAAAACCGATGGAAAAAATATCGTCTAAAACCTACAATAAATACATCAAAGCGCTCACGGATATCAGCCGGGCCATCACTTCGGATCTTTATCTGGAGGATATCCTCAAATTGATCGTCTTGGTCACCGCCAAGGTGACCGGTGTTGAGATCTGTTCCCTCTGGCTCATCGACGACGGCGAGACACCCAGGAAAATTCGGCTGAAAGCAACTCAGGCCATTGAACCCGAATATGTAAAGGACCGCGCCATCAGTATGGATGAAGGGGTGGTGGGCTTCGTCGCCACTAACAACCAGCCGTTGATCCTCAAGAATGTCCTGGAAGACCCCCGATTCAAGGAAAAAGAGATGGCCCGAAAGCTGAGTCTTGTGTCCATGGTCAGCGTTCCCCTTGAAGTTAAGGATGAAAAGGTCATCGGCGTTCTCAATTGTTTCACCTCAGAACCCCACGATTTTCTGGAAACAGAGGTCAATCTGATTAAAGCTGTCGCCAACCAGGCGGCCGTGGCCATCCTGAACACCCAGTTCATGGTACAGACCAAGGTAATCCAGGAAGAGCTCGAGGCGCGAAAGCTGGTGGAACGCGCCAAAGAGGTCCTCATGAGGCAACGCAACATGACCGGGGAGCAGGCCTACCGGTGGATACAGAAACGCGCTATGGATTCCCGAAAATCCATTGGGCATATCGCTGAGGCGGTTTTGCTTTCCGATGAACTCTGAACCCTCCCTGCTTCATTTTTTTGTAAATATTCGGCTTATACTGTAAATGTTTGGGCAGTGCTTCATATTCGTCTATTTGGGACTGCGTAGCATACTAATGCTATGTGAGCAGGCCAAAATAGGCGAAGATGGGGTGCTGACCGAATATTTACATTTTTTTATTAAAAATTCTTGACAAGCCCCATCGTTTGCGCTAAAAATGCAGGTTCAATATAGCGGCATAGCGAATTCTTCCCACAATGGCGTGGGGGTATTTTCGTTGAGTAAGAGACAAAGGCGTCCAAGTTTCCCTGCGGGGGAAGGACGCCTTTTTTTATTTAACCTAGCTTATACATACTTAACAATAAGGAGACGAAACATGCGATTTTCAAAAAGCAACGACGTTTTGGGAACATCGAACCGAGGTAATCCAGCCGAGTCCAGCCTATGCACCTTGTGCCGCGCGGATTGCAATGGCCGATGTGAAACCTGGCTCTCCAGCCTGGTGGGCAGAAAGCTGCTCTATCCGAGAAGTTTTGGTATCGTTACCGCCGGCGCCAACAACACCACCCACGTGGGCGTTTCCTACAACTCTCTCCGAATCCAGGGATACGCTTACGGCGTTTCGGGATTAGCGGATAATCTGACCAACAACCCCGACGATTGCATTTTCCCCAATGTGAACCTGGAAACCGAGTTCGGCAATGAAATGAAAACCAAGATTCGGATGCCCCTCATGACGGGCGCTCTGGGTTCGACCTTTGTGGCTGAAAAATATTGGGATTCCTTTGCCATCGGCGGCGCGCTATCCGGTATTCCGGTGGTGATCGGGGAAAACGTGGTGGGTGTTGATCAAAAATCCAAAATCAACCCGGGTGACACCCGAAAAGGCAAGATTGAAATTTCTCCCGAGCTGGACCGACGCATCAATACCTACCTGCGGTATTTTGACGGATACGGCGCCATCATTGTGCAGCTCAACGTGGAAGACACCCGAAACGGCGTGGCGGAATATGTGGTGGATAAATATGGAGAAAAATGCATTATTGAATTGAAATGGGGCCAGGGCGCCAAGGATATCGGCGGTGAAATTCAGGTGACCAGTCTTGAATACGCACTTTTCCTCAAGAAACGGGGGTATGTGGTTGATCCCGACCCCGAATTGCCCGAAGTGCAGGAAGCCTTTGAAAACGGCTCCATCAAATCCTTTGCCCGACACAGCCGGCTGGGGGGCACCAATCTCGACACCGTGGCCCAGGTCCAGGAAGACTTCATGAGCAGCGTGGATTATCTGCGGGGATTGGGCTTCAAACGGGTTTCGCTGAAGACGGGTTCCTACGGTATGGAAGAGCTGGCCATGGCCATTAAATTTGCCTCCGATGCCAAACTTGATCTGCTGACCATTGACGGTTCCGGCGGCGGAACGGGCATGAGCCCCTGGAACATGATGCAGAGCTGGGGTGTACCGTCCATCAATCTCCATTCCAAAGCCCATGAATACGCAAGCATGCTGGCCGCCAAGGGGAAGCACGTGGTGGATATGTCCTTTGCCGGCGGCTTTGCCCTGGAAGACCATCTCTTCAAGGGACTGGCACTGGGCGCTCCCTATACCAAGCTGATTTGTATGGGAAGAGGCATCATGATTCCCGGATTTGTGGGTGCCAACATTCAGGGTGCACTTAACCCCGAAGAACGCGCCGCTGTAAATGGCCACTGGTCTGAATTGCCCAAATCGGTCTTGCAGGTGGGCAGCACCGCCAAGGAAATCTTTGCCGGATATTTTGACGTGCAGAAGAAGGTGGGCAAAGATGAAATGAAAAATATTCCCTACGGCGCCATTGCCTTCTGCACACTGGCGGACAAGCTCGGGTGTGGTTTACAGCAGCTGATGGCCGGGGCCAGAAAATTCTCCCTCGACAAAATTTCTCGCAGCGACCTCATGAGCGGCAATCGGGAAACCGCAAAAGAAACCGGGATTCCCCATGTGGCGGACGTGAACGACGAAAGCGCCCGTAAAATCCTCAACAGCTAACCGATTTTTTTCACTGATTTTCTTAGCAAGTGTCCGTCCACGAATGAGAAAATTTGTTCGAGTTCAAGGAAGGCGAAAATTGTAACCGCAGGAATACATGGAAGTATTTCGAGGATTACAATTTTCGCCTGACGCCGAAATCGGGCAAATTAGCCATTTGTGGATGGGCACTAGTAAAAAAAGGTCTTCAGGTGCCCTAATGGCTGCCTAAAGACCTTTTTTGTCCTTAAAGCCTCCGATAAGTCAAATGCTTCAACCTCGGAAGAACATATGGTGAGCTGGGGATAGAAATAGCGGAGGTTTGGAAGTTTTCTGAAAAGATCAGGAGCGGCATGAAAATTCTTCCCGATGCCGAGAAAGTGCATCGGGGGAAATCGGAAAGAGATATTCTTCGGGGGATATCAAATTACACAAATCAAATATGCTTTATTATCGGGAGTACTCAGGGAGATGAAAAAACTATCGTTTTAAGAGAAAACAGAGACCGATTCGAAAAAACGGTTCCTGTTTCTGAAAAACAGTTTCGAGAGATATGGGACTCAGCCAAAGATGAAATAAGAAAATTTTTAGAGGTAATCGAAATAAGGGGTTGAGAATGTAACCCCATGAGCTTTATTGATGGCGGAAGTGCATGGGAATCGAACCCACCTATCGAGGTTTTAGCCCGATACACCGGATTTGAAGTCCGGGAGCCCCACCAGTGAGCTTACCACTTCCACGAACCTACCGCTTTTATCTTAACGATAAGCGGCCTTTTTGTCAATATTTAGCCGCATGTTTCTTGGCGGATAAAGCGCTTTAGGGCCTGGCAAAAAACAACTTGTTAGAATTCGCGCCCAGATTTAGGTCAGATTTGTTCGATCCGAAAGCTCAAAGCCACAGGAATAGTGAGCTATTTCGAGGACTTTGGGATTGAGGATCGGATGAAGATGGCCTGAAGATGGGATGCGAAAATGACAAGTTATTTTTTGCCAGGCCCTTAATGCATCAACTTCAGGACATATGGTCAATAACAATGTTCAGGATTCTTCGAACCGGCTCAGCAGCACCCCACAGAAGCTGATCTCCTACCGTGAAAGCGGCCAGATATTCGGGGCCGAGCAGCATTTTCCGAAGCCTGCCCACCGGTACGTCAAGGGTACCGTTTACCGCTGCCGGCGTCAGATTTTTCAGGGTTGATGCCTTGTCGTTGGGGACCCGGGTCACCCAGTCGTTTCCATTTTGAATGATCTCCTCAATTTCGTCCAGAGGCAGGTCTTTTTTCAGTTTGATGGTGAGACCCTGACTGTGACAGCGCATGGCCCCCACGCGCACGCACAGGCCGTCGATGGGAATGGGCGTTTCGGTTCGAAGTATTTTGTTGGTCTCCACAGAGCCCTTCCATTCTTCCCGGGTCTGTCCCGATTCCATGGGGACATCAATCCACGGCAAGAGGCTTCCGGCCAGAGGCGCCAGGAAGTTTTCCGTGGGGAAACCGGTATCCCGCATGGCTGCGGTGACCATTTCGTCGACCACAATGGCCGAGGATTTGGGGTCATCCACCAGGTCTTTGGCGATATTCCCCAGAATGCCCATCTGGGCGATGAGTTCTTTCATATTCTTGGCACCCCCACCGGAAGCGGCCTGGTAGGTCATGGCGGAAATCCATTCGATATGGTTTCCGGAAAAAAGGCCGGACAGGGCCATGAGCATGAGGCTGACCGTGCAGTTGCCCCCCACGAAGGTTTTGATGCCGGTGGTAAGCCCGTCGTCGATAACCGACCGATTGACCGGGTCAAGAACGATAATGCTGTCATCGTTGAGTCTGAGGGTTGAAGCCGAATCAATCCAGTAGCCTTGCCAGCCACTTTTGATGAGTTCCGGATGGACTTTCTGGGTGTAGCCCCCGCCCTGGCAGGTCACAATGACATCCAGAGAGGACAACTGATTCACATCAAAGGCGTCCTTTAGCGGCGGTGCGTCGAGGCCTGTTTCCGGCCCCTTGCCGCCCACATTGGACGTGCTGAAAAATAGGGGCTCAAATCCCTTGAAATCGTCTGCCTCTCGCATGCGACCCATGAGTACCGAACCCACCATGCCGCGCCAACCCACAAAACCGATTCGTAACATAAAATCCTCCTTGGAATTCTTTCCTGAGTGTCGCCGGCTATCATTGTTTAATGGTGTTTATTTTTCAAGGGAAAAATTCCCGAATCCATGTTTCGCCCTCCGATGATCTCTAAAACATTATTTCATTGATGCGGCGCGAAGCATTCTGTTAGGATGCCGCAATTAAAGTATTCAGATTTGAGGAGAAAAACAACACATGGGACTTCTGATTAGATGGTTGGTTCTCACAGTGGCGATAATCGTTTCGTCTTATCTCATTCGGGGGATAGAGGTCAATGGCTTTTTCAGCGCTTTTTTTGCGGCGGCCATTTTGGGCATCCTGAACGTTTTTTTCAGACCCATTCTGTTGATTTTAACCCTTCCGATCAATATCCTGACATTGGGGTTTTTTACGTTCATCATCAACGCGGTTTTGCTCAAGATGGCTTCGGGTGTAATCTCCGGGTTTGTGGTGCACGGATTCTGGTCGGCGGTTTTCGGCGGTTTGATTATCAGCGTGGTGACGTGGCTTCTGAATTCGTTTATCAATGATCAGGGCCGGGTGGGCTACACGGATTTGAGGCGAAGAGACGATGGCCGGTGGGAATAGGGCAGCGTGAATTCGCCTGTTTATATGTTTCCCTGCTGTACGCCACGGCATCTTCCGCTTTCGAATTGATGTTTGCAACTCTGTGAAATTGTATGATCTTTTCAACTTAAAACCTAAAACTTAAAACCGTGCCTGAACGGCTTTTTCGTTCAGGCACTCAAGACAAAATCCGTCAATTTATAAACCACGCGCCCATCAACCATCAGAAACCCGTCGGCGCGAATGGACTTGGTTTTGTCATCCATCCCAGTCATGACCGCTTCCACCGTAACGGTTTGGTCCGTGGGAACGACCTGCCCGCGATAGAGCCACTGATGTTTTTCATTCATCCCTTCAAACACGGTTTCATATGACGCACCCCACCGCCTGGTTGCAACAAATTTCAGCAACTGAATAAACGCTTCCACCCCGAGGGACCCGGGCGTAACAGGGTCCTGATAGAAATGCGCCTTAAAAAACCATTCATTGGGATCGACCTTTTTACTGCCACGGATAAAGCCAAGGCCCTTCGGTCCGCCGTCGGGAATAAACAGATCAATCCGACGGATCATCCGCATTTTCTCTCCGGGATGGGGCGGTTCAATCGGATATTTAATGTTTGCGATGCCGCGTTCCTGTTCGGACCGGGACGGTTGATACGGCTCCGCGTCCTGGATCCCTTTCTGATCACGAAGGGCTTGCGCTGAAAAAAATCCGAAATAGGTGCTTCCCTTATAAACGGTCCCTTCAGAACCTTTCACCTCAAACGTGAAATGCTGAATAATCATGCCGCCGGAATCGGATACATTCGTAATCTTGACCGTTGTGGTCAGTATCCCCGACGTGCGGGTCACCGGCAGATGCTGAACCCCTTCCCCCCCGAGATTTCTGAATTTCAAATCGGTATCGCTGGTCAGGGCGGAGCCGATATATGCCGCAAGCCATCCGCATGGTTGCAGCGCAATCTCCAGGAGTACGGCAAACGGCATAATATCCTGACGGTTGGCGGCAAAATACCACGCGTCTTCCGGAACCTGGTATTGCGCTTCGGCCACGCCCCCCGAAACCATCTTCCAGGGGTCGCCCACCACGTGGGTAATGCGGTCCAGAAATTGATACGGCGCTCTCGGCAGGCGGGCAATGCGGCGCTTTGCGTCAAATATTTCGTAGGCTGCGCCAAAAGCGACGGATGGCTTCCCTTGGGTAAAGGCGATGATCCGGCTTTCGTCATAAACCGCCGGTTTGAATCCATGGGGCGGTTGATCCCGCTTCCGTGCCGGTTCTGCCTGCCATAAAGCCGCCAGTTTATCAAAAGAAATCCCCGCCATTCGGACGGACATGTTTTCCATGTCAACAATATATTTTCCGTCCGCGTACATCCTGGCATCGGCAATGGCGTAGGGCTCAGGGTGTATTCCCAACGCTTTGATGGCGATTTCGTAAGTGACCACGGAAGTGGTTTCAAGCACCTGCCCCCTGCATTTCAAACGGCTCGTGACCCCTTGAACCGGTTCAAGAGAGACGTCATTGCTTTCAGCAATCCAGCCCATCCGCAACAGAAAAATCCTGAGCGTATGCATGCAGCATTCATACATGAGGGTCCCCGGCATGACGCGGTCATCCACAAAATGGCACGTCAAAAACCAGTCGTCGGGGTGGATATCGGCTTCCGCCCGTATCAACCCCAGCCCGTAACGACCGCCTTTCGGATCGATTTTTGTTATACGGTCCACCAGCTTCATCCGGCCCCCCGGTATGCTCAAGGGATGCTTCAAACCAAGGGACTTAAATGACGGGCCGAAGCATGCGGCCAGATCGCCCCCACGAAGGGCTTCGAGCTTTGCTTCATCATAGGATTCAACTTTCATTTCGACCAGGTTCCGGCATCCTGGATCCAATTCACCCTTTTTGGTGCCACTGTTCAGACGATTACGGGTCAAGCCCTTTCCTGCGGCAAGCGCGTCTTCCGTAAAAAAACCGGCGCAGCCGTTTCGCATGGTCAACAACGGCACGTCATCGATGGCACCATCGTATTCAAAATCAAAAAATCGGGTATCATTCAACGTAAAAAAACGCTTGATCCGGATATCATAGCGGACCGTTTCCCCCGGCAGGGGTAGATGCCGATGAAAGGTAATGTCCGCGTCGAGGAGCCGGTACACGGCCAGCCCCCGGGTGTGATAATCAATCCCCGCGAAGCCGGAAAGCATCAGGTCGGCCTGGCCAGCTTCCACGGTAATGCAGATGGGCATCCGGCCCGAATCAAGATACCATGCGCCTTCCCTGACATCATGCTCGGTGATGATTCTTGAAGGGCCTAAAACCAAAGGCTCGCCCTCAATGGCAATGACCCTGTCAACCAGCATCAACGGTTCGTCCGGGAGGCGAACACGGGTGGGATATCCGTCTATTTCGGCATACTCTGGTCCGAACACCTTTGCAATGGATCCTATGGCATACGCCATGCACTGCTCGCGGGTGAGGGATCTCGCAGGATTGTCTGAAATGGTTTTGGCGATCCCCCCCCTTGATTTTTCAATTATCGCAAGCTGTCGCGCCAGGTTATCCGCCATTATTTCGGTTATTTCAGATGCGAACTTCAGATATATTTCGTGGGCATCGCTCTTTGCCTGCCCGGTTTTTGTAAACTGCCCGATCAGTTCATCGGGTTCGGCCAGTGTTTCTTCTTCTCCCTTGAAACCCTCAGATTCAAGGGTGTTGACGGCCTTTTTTTGAGCGAACCCAACCCATTTTGGCATCACAAACGGCTTCCCCCCCGTTTTGATTCTGACCGCCGGTGAACCTTTCGGGTCATCCTTTTTCTTCCGCGTAGCCGGTCGCCCGTTTTTATCCTGACAGGCATGGCCGTACAATCCCTCCATATTCACGGGGATGCCCTCCGCGATACATTGTCCCAGGCCCCGCAATATCAATGAATACGGATTTTGACCCTGGATACAAAATGACCTCGCGACATGGGGAGATCCCTGAAGGATATGGTGGATCATCCGGGTGCAGGACGCACCGGGGCCAATTTCCAGGAATATCCTTGCCCCGTCGTCATAGGCGGCGTTAACGGTTTTTACAAAATCAACACCGTTGATGGCGTGGGACAAAATGGCATCAGCGGTCGATTCCCGGGTAACATCATAGGACCGTCCCTTGGCACCGCTGTAATATTTAATACGGGCGGGGGCAATGGTTTTCTGCAGATGCAATTCCCGGTAAGCATCTTCTACTTCCTTTAAAACGTCACAATGCGCGATGGTGACACCCTCGATGGGCACATACCTGCAATCAATGGTGTTGATAAACGCCTCAACCGCTTCCCGTTCCCCCCCGATAACGCATTCCCGGCTTGTATTTGAAATCAACGGATATACATGGGGATGTTTTTTCAACACATCGCTCAAGTCGTCCATGGACCGGTCTACGGTAAACAAAACCCACTCCAGCGGTTTGTTCCGGGGCCATTTCCAGTGCCTTCGGGCCGCCCGGTATTCCCCCGCCAGATCCTCGGTAAACAGGGTTGATTTCTGGATCTTCCCAAGCATTTCATCCCGCCTTGACCATGCTTTCAAGGCGAACAGCCCCGCAGTTTCACCCAGGCTGTAGCCCACAACGAAATTCGGCTCGATCCCCAGATATCGCACCAGATCGCTGATCCCCGTGCAGAGTGAAACATGGCCGAATATCAGGGTTCTGCGGTCACGACGATTTTTGAGGACGGCATCTTCATGCCAATGGTCAATGTCCCAAAAACAATCGGGGCGATACTGACGCCGCAGATAAAGATTCTCCCGATGCTGTTTCCTGAGGACGTCCGGCCACTGTAAAAATAATTCCCGGCCCATGTCGAAAAAACTGTTTCCGGAACCGGGAAAGACGAAACAGATATGGTGTTGGCCCCCGGATGCCAAGGGTTGGGGATTGTAAAAAATCCGGTCCTGAAACGAGGCCCCCGGAATGGATGACCGCTCGGAACCCACCCGTTTATCGGGGGTTTCCCGGAGGGTTTTTTCAAATTGGGAGATCTGTTTCAGCAGCTCTTCCCTGTCTCGCGCGATAAAGGCCGCCGAAAGCTTCGATGGGTTTTCCTCGCGCTGAAGCCGCCACCACAACCGGGCAAGCGATGCCATATTCGAGGAAGGATCATCCGGTTCGCTTTGAGCAAAGTCACGCAATACATCAAGCCCGCTGAGGATACGATTGTGGGTATCGGCATTCACCACAAACAACCCTTCGTTTTCCAGCCCCGAGGGGGTTTGTTTTTTAAAATCCGGAAATGCCGGGGGTTCCGGTTCAAATGCTTCCAACAGGGCATGAGCACAATTGCCGGTGATGCTGCAAGCGCTGACCAGTGCCCTTCGAGGGCCGTCCGCCCGATCGTGCAGCCAATAGCGGGGCGTGGAAGGGACCACAAGCAGGTTCGGTTCAACCCATTCCGGTATCGGATTTTTTATGGCTTTCAGCGGCGGCAGAATTTCATGATACACGCAAAGAGCAGCCTTGATAAAGGATGCCAGAGACGATGCCGCGCCCGTATGGCCGACCCCTCCTTTTACGCTTCCAAGCGCAGGTTGCCGTCCCGAAAGTTCCCGGCCCCCCACCCCACGAAATTCATCCGTTTCACCAAAATATGTTGCAAGGGCCTCCATTTCCATCTTGTCTTCATCGGGATAGCCGCTGCCATGGGTTTCCACATAACCGATATGGACTGGAAGGCAACCGGCCTCATGGCACGCCTTTTTCATGGAAGACACGTATGAACCCACATCCGGCAGCAGGCCCCGGGGGGTCCCGCCCGTTGAAGCGCCGACCCCTTTGATGACGCAATAGACCCGGTCCTTGTCCCGGACAGCGTCCTCAAGACGCTTAAGCACCACCGCTCCCGCCCCTTCACCCATGATAGTGCCATCGGCATCCGTGTCAAAAGCGTTTATCGCTCCGGATGTGGAAAACGGTCGGACGGCATTCCGGGCCAAAAGCGATCTGACATCTCCCGTCATTTCCACGGCACCCACAAGCGCCGTATCGATGGTGCCGTTCCGGAGTGCCCTCGCGGCTGTTTTGAGGGCATTCATCCCTGAACTTTCTTCGCTTGAAAGGGTGAAACAGGGGCCTCCCATGGAAAATTCCCTGGCGATCCTGCTCGCGATCACACTGCCCAGCCCCCCCATGGTACGGTTGGCCGTAAGCCCCGGACCCGCAGCATCACGAAGGGCCGAAAGCCATTGTTCATAATTCGTTTCGGAAACATCGATGTTCAGCGCTTGCGCCCATTTTTCGCCATTGTTTTCAATGAGCCACCTTACATGATAATTTGTGGTGTTGGGATCGAGCCCGATCCCGATGAACGTACCAGCGCGGATATTTTGCCGGTTTCCAGGGTTTGCGTCCGTCCACGCGCCCACTGCCGTTTTAAGTATGAGAAGCTGCTGAGGAAGCATCTCATGGAGTTCTTTCGGCGGAATCCGGAAAAGGTCCATCGGGGTTTCGATTTCATCGATAAAAAACCCCTCGGGACGCATGCCGGACAATGCGCTTTTTTTAAACCATTGGCTGTCATAAACGCCCCACGCGTCCCGGGCTTCAGGCACAGGCCCTGCCCCTCCTGAAACGTGTCGCTTGAAAGATTCCAGCCCATCCCACTTCCCGAAATGGGCGTCCATGCCGATGACCGCCACATCGACCGGGTCTGTTTTGAACTCCCGGTTGACCGTCGAAAGAAAATCTTCCGTCATGCCCGTCCACTCTTCAAGCAGAACATGGGCATTGATCCCGCCGAACCCGAAAGCGCTCACCGCAGCCTTCCGGGGGGTGTTTTTGTTCCGTCTATTCCATGGGAGACGGGTTTTGAGGATCGTAAAAGGCGTTTTGTCTATTTCAAAGGATTCCGGGGCGTTATCAAAATTGGCCGATGGCGGAAGGGTCTTTTCACGGAGGGCCAAAAGAGTCTTGATGCATGCCGCGGCGCCAGCCGCCGTGAGCAAATGGCCGATGTTTGACTTAACCGAACCCAACACGCAGGACTGTTTATGGTCGGCCCCTTCCCACAGCTTTTTCAGACTTTCAAATTCAACCGCGTCACCCACCGGCGTCCCGGTGGCATGGCATTCGATGAGATCGACGTCATGGGGATGCCAATCTGCTTCTTCATAGGCGGCCCGCATGGCCCTGAGCTGCCCTTCGGAAGTGGGTGCCAGCAATCTGCCGCCCATATCGTTTGAGAGGCCGATCCCGCGTATGACGGCATATATGTTGCGGCCTTCAATGAGCGCGTCGGACAGTCGCTTCAGCACAAAAATTCCCGCGCCCTCTCCCACCACCAGACCGTCTCCGGCGGCGTCAAAGGGCGCGCTCCGCCCGCTTGGGGAAACAGCTCTCAGCTGGGAAAACCCCATCTGGGTATAAAGGCAACTGGGCCGGGAAACACCGCCGCAGAGCATGGTATCGGCTCGACCGGAAGTCAGTTCGTCCACGGCCAGTTTCATGGCGTACAAAGAAGAGGCACACGCCGCGTCCAGGGTGAAGCTGTCGCCCCCGAGTCCCAGGGCCCTGGACAGGATTCCTGCCGGTAACCCCGCCCCGTGGATATTCAGGGGATCGGTCTTCCGGAATGGGCGGCTTTGATTTTTGGGAAGAAGCTTTTCTTCGAAAGTCCGAAACAGTGTTTCTTCGGCGATGGCGGATAATGAATCGGTGGGAAGCACCAGGTTTCCGAGGATTACCCCGGTTTTACGGTGATCCTCCCCCTTGATGCGGGCATCATCGAAAGCCTGTTGGCCCGCCATGAGAAGCAGATGAAACAGGGGGTCCAGACGATTCAGAAAATCGGGCGATATGTCGAGGCCCGCCAGATCCACATCGATCCCGGCTTCGTCGACAAAGCATCCGCGCGTCGTGTGTACCCTGTCGATGACACCGGGCTTCGGATCGTAAACTTTTTCCGGGGGAATCGCCCAGCGTCCGGGTGGCACTTCACGAGAAGAATCCCGCCGTTCCAGGATGTTTTCCCAGAGTTTTTCCGGACTCGGAGCATCGGGAAAAATCCCGCCCAGGCCAATAATTGCAATCGGTTGTTTGTTTTTCATTTCAGCATGTCATGTTGATGGCGCCGTAAGAAGTCCCATCTACTGCGTTGCAGTGATTTTTCAGAATCTCAACACACTACCTGTATGCCTACGATCCTGAAAAACCACTACGCCTTGTATATGGCACTGTTTACAACACCATCTGTAAATAGATTCGTGACTTTTTACGAGGCCATCACTATTGATTCTTCAAGAATTCTTCAGCCGTCAGTCTGATGTCCTTGGCAATTTTCTTTAACAAAATAGGCGATATATCCCTACCGGCATGAAACGGCACCGTTGTTCCTCTACCATCTGGATGGCGAAATTGCTTGTGAGAACCTTTTTGCCGGACTTCAAGAAAACCGAGACGCTCAAGTATCAACACAACTTTATTCGGTTTAAGTACCGGTCCATTTCCCATAGCTATGCCACCATAACGTTTTGAGTACCAATAAATTCACCCTCAAACTTTGGGGCTCCGTCTTCAAGAAGCATTTCAATAACCTCTTTTAGATTTTTATTTAATTCATCTAATGTCTCTGCTTGCGAATGTGCTCCTGGAAAACCAGGCACAGAACCGACATAAAGATCAGTATCTGAGCATTTTTCAATGACTGCTGTAAAAATTTTCATTGGTAGCTCCTTTCCTTTATCTATTGCCGAACAAAAATTGGATTGCTCCGCGGACCGCCCGCTTCGCTACCTGCTGAACGAGAAATTAACAGGGTAACCTCCTTTCAGGTTATTTGACTGTTTTTCATCCCAGTACGCGGCGTTTAAACGCTTCATTCAGAGACTTGTCAAGGGTGCATTCATAGTCTTCAATCCGAGCGACCAGGTCGCCCGATTTTGGGTTCAAGAACTCAATGTCCGCGACGGCCCGGTGCTCGCTTCTTTCTTTCACCCGTACCGCCACCTGAACCCCGTCCGCCGGAAATTGCCGCTTGAACTGCCGGTATTTTCCGATTTTACTCGGAAGAGACCCCACATTATACTGCTGAAAACTCCAGAGGATCATGGCCTGGAACCCCCCGTCGATCGCCCCGGGATCGGCAATCCAGTTGTTTTGAATTTGACTGTCCATCCACGAAGCGGGGGCGTCGGTTGCGCGAAGATCCACAATGATAATATCGTCGCCGCTCAATTTGGCGGAAAGGATATTCTGCAGACGCTTTCCGTGAAAAAGGACATCGTTATAAAAAGTTCCGTTCACGGGGACGTAAGCTCTCAGGTCCTTTGACTGAATCCGGCTGTTTTCACTATCGGGCACCCTGTTCGAAAGAATGACTTTTGCCGAGGCATGCAGGGCCGGCATGGACCCGTTGCCGTTTCCCCGAATCTCTGTTGTTATGGACAGGGTTCCATTATCGGCCGAAATATGTTCCGCCGTGACCTTGAGATGCTGCGAATCACCATTTTTCATGATAATTCCCTTGAGGACCCTGAAGTCGTCAAACCCCGCGAAACGGTATCCCGGGTTGTTTCGAAGTGCTCCGTGAGCCAGCCATTCAATCATGATCGCTGCGGGGAGGACCGCGTTCCCGTTCATCACATGATCCTGCAAAATGGGGTAATGGTCCATGGTAAGATCCAACTCAAAGGAGGAAGGCATCGGGTCGACGGTTCTGCTTGAATGCCCTGCCGGAATTGAATCGGGAAGCCCCTCGCCCCTCAACGGCCCCCCCATGATGACGACTTCAACCGGGCGTTCGTTGTTCAACTCAAATTCGTCAATAAAATATCCGGCGCCGGCCTGTTTACGAATCAGCTCAATCCCCTCCTCTTTAAACAGGGGTTTGAGGACCTCCGTCACCATGCCACCATCCCATGGTCCCCAATTGAAGGCAACCGTCCGGCAACCAGGTCGGATTCTCGCCTGTTCCTGGGCCATCTTATTTAACACCTCGTTTGCTGCGGCATAATCGATCTGGCCTTTTCTTCCGAACCGGGCGGAGGAAGAGGAAAACAGGGCGATCATTTTGAGATCATCCGACTCGGTTTCGGAAAGCAGGTTCTTTAACCCCTGGACTTTTGTGGTATAAACATTTTCAAACTGCGCGATGGTTTTATCCCCGATCAACCGGTCTTCCAGGACACCGGCGCCATGAATCACGGCGGTTATGCTGCCGAATTCGTTTCTGACCCGGGTCAGCACATCGGCAACTTCGGACAGATTTCGGATATCGACACTATGGTATTGAACCTTTGCGCCAAGCCCCGTTAACCGTTCCATATTTCGAGTTATCTCACGGTTGGCAATCACCTTCCGAAAGGCATGCTCAAGGGCTTTCGGGGTCATATCGCGGGACCCGCCCGCCATGATGGCGCGTTTGATTTCCGATTCGGTTTCCAGGTGTTCAAACATGTCGGATTCATCTTCAGGCCCCGGGCTTCTTCCGAGGAGTATCATCACCGGGCGATAAGCCTGAGCCACGGCTGCCGCCACTTCTGCGGTAACCCCCCTCGCGCCTCCCGAGACCAGCACGACGTCGTCATGATCAAGCATGGGAACGGCCCGTTTTTCCCGGTTTTGGAGCGGGCTCGAGCGCAGTTGCAGGGCCAACCGATGATCTCCGGCAAGCCCTCTTTCTATGGGACCCGCCCTGAATATTTCGGAAACAATGGCCGCCGCTGTTTTTTCGGTGTCGTCAAACTCGCCCATATCAAGGGTCAGGCAACCGACCTCCGGCCATTCATGGGCGACGGTTTTTGAAAGCCCCGCAAGCCCTCCCATGGTCGGAGAAAACTTTTTAACAGGGTCGCCGAACCCGAATTTACCATCCATGAATGTCACGGTAACAAACCGCGCGATCCCATCCTTTTCGATCTTTCGAAGGGGTTTTTCAGCCATGCGGAGGAGCCCAAAAGAGGCTGAGATAAAAGAATCGTCCATGTCCTCCGAGCCGAGGATAATCAAACCGGCGAGAGAATCGGGTGGGTTCAATTGATCCATATCCGCAACAGAAATGGGGACTGTTTCATAACCCATGTTCTGCAACCGGTCCCGGAGGGCGGCATAAAGCCCGTGATCATCCCGGGTAATCCAGAACGGACCGGCTTTGGAGATCCGGACCGGGTCGGAAGTGGCGATTTCCATGGGCTCACAGGAAACCACCATCCTAAAGATATCAGCGGAAACAGGCGCGCGTTTCGCAGGGTTGGCGGACGCATTCGGATCCAAAACACTATCTTTTTGCGGCGCTGGTTTTTGCGGGTCCGGTTTCGGCGATCCTGCGGCCAGGTGGTTCACAATATCCTGCAGAGATTCCAGCTCGCCCAGATGACGCGCTTCAATTTCAGGAGAATCGGGCAGCTTTTCCCGAAGAATCGAGAAAATCTCCACCCGTTTGATGGAGTCGATCCCGAGATCGCTATCAAGGGTCATGTCAGGCTCCAGCATCTCAACCGGGTACCCGGTCGTTTCCGATATGGCCCCCAGAAGAATTTTTAAAATCTCATCGCTCGCGTCGCAGTTTGCCCCCGCCGGTTGCGGCATCGAAGCGTCCCGCTCCCCCCCGGCAGCCGGGCTGCTTGCGGCCAGGTGGTTTACGATATCCTGCAAGGATTCCAGCTCGCCCAGATGACGCGCTTCAATTTCAGGAGAATCGGGCAGCTTTTCCCGAAGAATCGAGAAAATCTCCACCCGTTTGATGGAGTCGATCCCGAGATCACTATCAAGGGTCATGTCAGGCTCCAGCATCTCAACCGGGTACCCGGTCGTTTCCGATATGGCCTCCAGCAAAACGCTCTGGATATGAACCTTTTTTGGATTGCGGATTTCGGATTGCGGATTTCGGATTGGGGATTGGGGATTGGGGGTTTCAGCGACCTTGGGTGGGGCGGTTTTTTCGATTTTTTCCGATGAATGGGCCTCTGTTGTCAGGCCCGGTTGAGACTTGCCCAAAAGATCGGCCAGCATTCGGGTCGCGGCGTTCTGTCCGTCGAGGAACTTACCGTGTAGACGCGCGGTTTCTTCCTGAAGTTTCTGCAAGGCGACCATGCCCGCCTGAAGGTGCTTCAGAGAGTCATCCGTTGACACCCCCACCGTATGGGGGCGGGGGACCGGATGACCAGCCTTCAAGGCCGGTTTCGGTTCAATTTCGGGCAGCGGAATGGTTTGCACCCTTCCGTCTTCCTTTTTCGGTTTCAGGGGCATGGTTGGTTTCGGTGGCGTCAAGACTCTTTTAGAAACATGGTTGACGCCTGATATGGGTACCATCATCCCGGGCTTGCTTGAAGCAACCGGTTCGCTGTCGTTCAAATTCAGGTTCCACGGGTTCAGATCAACCGGATATCCTGCCGCTGACAAATACGCCAGAACGCGGGCGAAAGCAACCATGCCCGATTGTTTTGAGGATACGCTATCCATGGCCATACAACCATGCGCTTTGTCAGCCAAAATTGAGCCCACAAGTCCCTTCAGAACAGTGCCCGGCCCCACCTCAACGAATGTTCGCACGCCATCCGCGTACATGTTTTGAATCATTGCCATGAAATCAACCGGTTTGGCCAGCTGGTTCGCAAGGAGTTCACGGGCGGCCCCGGCGGTTGCAGGATATTTTTTGCCGGTGGTGTTTGAAAAAACAGGGATCGCCCCCTTTGAAAAGGCGACCTTTTTCAGCCCCGCGAGAAACACCCCCGCAGCATCCGATACGGCCTTGCTGTGAAACGCATCGGCCACGGGAAGAGATTTGCATCGAATTTTCCGTTTTTTGAATACCGCCTTTGCTTTTTCCAGATCAGCCTTCTCCCCTGAAAGGACCACCTGGTTCGGCGCGTTTTTATTGGCCATCACAACATCAAGTCCTGTCTCCGAAAGGACCGCTTCGACCGCTTCGACCGGCGCGATGACCGCCAGCATTCCGCCCCTCTCCGACCGGCTCGAACCCATGAGCATCCCGCGAAGCACGGAAATATCAAAGAGGGATGTCTCATCCAGTTTTCCCGAGGCAAAAAGTGCTACGAGCTCTCCATAACTGTGCCCCGCTACCGCGTCGGGTTTAATTCCAAAAGACGCCAGCACCTTGAAGAGTCCCGCGCTTACAGCGCCGATGGCCGGCTGAGCAACATCCGTTGACCGGAGCGCCGATTCCTGCGCTTTTTTTTCGTCTTCCGCGAAGGCATACGGCGGGTAGACGCGATCACTGATACGGGTGTTACGGGGCGCTTTTTCCCTCAAGGCCAGGTCTGCCGTTTCCAGAGATGAGAGTATTTGAGGGAACTGGCAACTCATCTCCCGAAGCATCCCCACATATTGAGACCCCTGCCCGGAGAAGAGAAACCCCAGTTTTCCACTGAATTCGTCCAGGCCGAAATAGACGCCCTCCGGCAGCGACCATGGGGCATCGTTCGAGCCGCTTTCAAGGGTTTCCCTGATCCGCTTCAGGCGTGAATCAAGATCGTCCCCTTCCCTGATGACGGCGGTCAACCGATATCGATCTTGAGCATGGAACCCGGTTCTGAGCTTTTTAAAGGACCGTAAACGGTCTTCCCATGATGACCCGGTATCAATCCCGTCCAGTTTCCGCTTGAGACCTTCCACGGTATCGGAAGAGAGGGTCAGTATTTCAGTCGATCCATCAAAATCGGGCGCGGCTTTCCGGGCGTCATATTCCTCCAGTACGCAGTGAAAATTGCTTCCGCCAAACCCGAAAGCGCTTACGGCGGCGCGGCGCGGATGTTCGGGGTGCCTCACCCACGGCTTGGGGGTTTTATTGATGTAAAAGGGGCTGTTTTCACCTAAAGCCCGGGCGGGGGTGGTCACTTTGATGGTGGGCGGCAAGACTTTATAATGAAGCGCCAGCGCGGCTTTTATCAATCCGGCGGCGCCTGCGGCGGCTTTGGTATGACCGATCTGGGATTTCACAGAGCCGATGGCGCACCAGGGCATATTGGCGCCGTTTTTAAACACTTCGGAGATCGCTTCGATCTCAACCGCGTCTCCCACTTTTGTTCCGGTTCCATGGGCTTCAAGAAGGTTGATGGTGGAAGGGTCGATATCTGCCAGTCGGTAAGCCTGCCGGATCGCTTTGATCTGGCCTCGTGCGCTGGGCGCATAGATCGCGTTTCCTTTCCCGTCGCTGGAGGTACCGATGGAACGAATGACGGCGTATATGTCGTCTTTGTCCCGTTTGGCATCCTTAAGGCGTTTTAATACCACAATGCCAAGGCCCTCTCCCAGAATCGTACCGTCGGCGTTCTCGTCAAAGGGTTTCGCGTCGCTGGTGGGAGAAAGCGCCAGCGTCTTGCTGAAGCACATGTACATGAAAACATCGTTGAAAGTATCAACGCCGCCGCTGATCACCATGTCCGCCCTTCCGGTCTGCAATTCCATATTGGCCAGATGTATGGCGGAAAAAGAGCTGGCACACGCGGCATCCACAACACAATTGGTCCCTCCGAGATCGAGATGGTTTGATATCCGGCCCGCAGCGACATTTCCCAGGAGACCGGGGAAAGAGTTTTCCTGCCAGGGCACATATTGTTCCGAAATACGGTTAACGATACGATCCGAAAGCGCATCCTCTATTCCCTCATCTCTCAGGGCTTTTCGCCATTTGGGATGGCCCAGACGGGCGCCGAGGGTGGTGGTCAACTCCAAAGCCCCCGTTACCCCGAGTATCACACTGACGCGATCCTTGTCATAACGCGCGTCATCTCCATATCCTGCGTCAACAAGCGCCTGTTTAGCCGCAACCATGCCGAGCAGTTGAGAGGTGTCCGTCGCTTCAATGGCATTCGGGGTAATGCCGAATTCGAGAGGGGAAAAATCGGTGGGCGATAAAAAACCGCCCCGCCGGGCATGGGTATGGTCCTGAGCGGAAGGATCGGCGGAATAATAGTCCTCAACCCTCCAATAACCCTCGGGAATTTCCGTTATGGCATCTACACCGTTTTTAAGGTTGGCCCAGTAGGCGCCCTGGTTTTTCGCCCGGGGGAAAATACAACCGATACCGATGATGGCAATCGGTTCACACCCGGTTGTCGCACCGTTTTTTACGTCACTTTTTGTCGTTTTCACTTCAGGTACTCCAAAACTTGGCCCAATTCGAGGGGCCTTATTTTTTTGAGGTTTTCGGGGAGAGAAATTCCCATGTTCTCAATATAATTACAGCGTCTTAAAAACGCCGCGCCATAAAGGATATTCAAGGCAATCGTCGCAACTTTTCGGTTCTCGGGGATTGCCAGAAAGCTGTCTTTGACCCATTCGTTAAAAGCGCCCATGGAAGGTCCACAAAATATCTGATAGTCAATTTTTCGTGAAACATCACCGCGTTGCGCCCAAACGGCGGCACGGCCAAGATATGAACGGAAAATGAGCGCCATTTTATGTTTCGGATTGTTTTTAGCCCTTTCAATCTCCCCGGGATCACGATGCTGCCAAAACGATTTTGTGTCCGCCCAGGATTCTTCGAAAGAACATCTCAGCATCGTTTTTTCGATTTTGGTTCGTTCAACCGCAGGGATGTCCTCTACAGCGCCGTAATTTCGGTACAGCTCATAGAGTTTTGCGGCCCTCATGGCAAACATGGTGCCTCTTTTGAGAACCTGGACGTTTACCCCCATTTCAAACATGTCTGCGGCGGGCGCCATGGCCACATCCGCCTGTCGGGTCCCGGCCAGCATAGCGCGAACATCATCGGAAGTTCCCGATTCAACACAGGCCTGGTTGACCGATCCGGTCACAATAAAAGCCGCCCCCATCGCATAGGCGGCGGCAGCGGACCACGGCGTGGATATCCCGCCGCCAAGGCCGATCCTGGAAGGCTGGCTGAAATTAAACACCGCCTGCTTTTTGTCTCTGAGGGCCAGGATGGTGGGGAAAAGCGTCAAAGCCGGTCGATTATCCGTATGGCCCCCCGAATCGGCTTCGGCAACGATATCCTGCGCCAGGGGAATTAGAGAACATAACTCGGCCTGTTCGCGGCTGAGTTCGCCGATGGACACCAATTCATCGATAAAATGTTCCGGCGGCGGAGAGAGAAATTTTTCGGCGACTTCCTCCCTCGATAATTTCGCAATGATATGATTCGGGGTGACGACCAGGCCCCCATCGTCGCGTGAGATACCCGAAACCCGATATCGCACCAGAGGCAGGGTAACGTCAAGAAAAGCGGCGGCTTCCACCAGCCGGATGTTTCGATCCAGATAAAGCTGAACCGTATCCGCTTCCAGCTTCGGCTCGTTCGGGCTGTGTATCAGATTAAATCCGAACGGCTTATCCGGGCATTTCCGGGTTAACGCGTCAATGGCCTTTTCAATTTCCCCGAGATCAAGTCCCCCTGATCCAAAAAAACCCAGCAACCCGCTGTTGGCAGCAGCTTCCACCATTTCGACGGAAGCGATGCCATTGGCCATGGCCCCCGTATAATAAGCGTAGTCTATGCCGTGATCATCACAAAATGATCGGTCTCCAAGATTCGCGGCAGGTAACGCCGCCAGGCTGCCGATAATGGGGATTGTGGCATCCGAGCTCAACATTGCCTCGGGTATTTCCCCGTTTATGACGACCAAACCCATGCGGTTGTCATTAAACACAATATGAACGGGACAGTTCAGGTTTTTGATGGCCTCCCAGCTTTCCGGTTCATCGTAAGGGAGGACCTGTGTATCCTTATGGAGCCAGCCGATGGCCGGGCCGGGCAAAAATTCACTGTCGGAAAAAGACTGACGCTCCTCAATGGCTTTAAGGGAAACCCTCATGCGACTCAGCCATGCCTCGGCTTCCTGTTTTGAGGTGGTCCGAAGGCTCTTTTTGGAAACAATTTTTCCGCTGATTTTCTTGTATCCGTACCAGTTCCGGTTGTTCCGATAAAGCATCGGCTGACTGATGAAATATGTGGGTCTTTGCATGTTGATCCTCTTAAATGTTAAACCGGTCTTTCCGTTTGATTGACCTTCCTTCAATGGACGCTCAAACAGCCCGCCGGAAATTCCGGGTACCTACAACGGCCCTATATAGGTACAAAGTAGGGACCCATCCGCAATGTACACTTTTTTCGCCAATATGCAAGGTGAATTTTAAGCCCCTCTCTAAAATCGCACAGGCA